>JAYSRP010000061.1:0-7118 GCA_043721015.1 Synechococcales cyanobacterium
TCGAAAGAAGCAATCTAATTTTCAAACACGTACAAACGTAAAAGATTCTTATCGAATCAGGATTCGTAATACGGCTGGTTTTATCTTCCAAATGATAGATTCCATTGTAGAAGAATCAGAGGAGGAAGAGCGCGAAATATTGGCAGTAATTAGCAAT
Organism: Synechococcales cyanobacterium; assembly: GCA_043721015.1. Lineage (GTDB taxonomy): Bacteria > Cyanobacteriota > Cyanobacteriia > Cyanobacteriales > Chamaesiphonaceae > JAAFHZ01. The sequence goes on from JAYSRP010000061.1 coordinate 158, forward strand.
GCTGACCATCCTGCTTTTTTTGAAGTTTGATTTTGTTGAGCAGGGATTATAATGCCAACAAAATCGAATGATTTTTACAAAAAGGGTGACATTATTGATGCTCCATTTCCTTATCAAATCCCTCAAGATGATTCTGAAGATGAGAAGTATAGACCAGTCCTTATTCTTGCTCCCGCACAAGTTAAGGGAGGTTTTATTTGTGCTTATATCACCAGCAAATCTCATAGGATTGGAGTAATTCCAATTTTTGCTAGGGACTTCAAAGAGGGGACTTTAAGTTACGATCCGTCTTACATTCAACCATCTACAGTCTATACTGTAGATGCGAGTTTAATCAGGCGAAAATATAGAACTTTGAAAGATGATAAAGTTGACGAAGTAATTAAAGCTTTAGTAGACGTACTTCAAAAAAAACCTGAAACTCCACCAACGGCTAAAGCCTGGGAGCGACCTAAGAAAAATTTTTAATGTGCAAGCAAAGACAACAATCGGTGAGGGGCTTTCTGAATTAAGGCTGTTTTTTGAACCGGGCTACCGGGTGTATTTCGGTGAAGATGCTGGAAATATTGTTGTAATCCTTTGTGGGGGCGATAAGAGCAGTCAGGGAAGTGACATAGAAAACGCTAAAGCCTATTGGCAGAAGTATAAGACCCATGGGTCAGATGAGAACCCTTGATGAGTTTGCAGATCAGTATTTTCGTGATCGGCCTGAAGAGACCAATGATTATTTGGCGGAAATTTTTCAAGAATTCGCAGAGGATAATGATACTAGGGCATCGTTGCGAGTTATTGCTCGTGTTCAGGATTGCTTTGTCCTGTTCTTGACTAGTTCAGACAGATTTCCTGACTCGGTTGAATTTTTGTTGACGAATCCCTTCATCAAGTTTGGCAATCAATTCATCAAACTGTAATCCTAATTCTTCCATTTCGAGACTAGAGCGGCGCAAGTTGCCTAAAAGGCGCTGATCTACTGATGGGTCTGGCATTGACGGTTGGTTGTTCATCATAGTTTCCGCTCGATTTTGATTTCTTGAATACTTTGTTTCAGAGCAGGCAATCTAGCCTGTGTTTTTGCGATGACTGCGAACAATAATTTACGGCTTCCACCGGCAGATAGATTGAGACAGCAACAGCACAACATCATTGAGTCGGTGCATCAAAACCTTGTTTCGAGACGGGAGATAAAATCCATTCATTCATGCAAAAACGCAATAATACTCACCTCTACTTCATCAAAAAGATAGACAATGTAATGGTGTTCGCAGCGGTAGAACCGAACGTCCTGATTGGCTAATTGAAGAATTCGCCACATGGTGGGATTATCTGCGATCTTCGCGCATCCGGCTTTCAATGCTTCAATGTAATGATCTGCCTGTGAGTCGCCGTAATTGGTAGCCGTGTAAGTCCATATTTTTTTCAAATCTGCTGCGGCTTGTTTGGTAATTCTGTAATTGCTCACTGTAATTGCTCACTGTGCGGCTCTTTCTGCTCTAGCTTCAGAAATGATTTCATCAAAATCTTTGCTGCTGAACTCACCGCGCTGCACTTCTTCAATCCGAGGCGCAAGAAATCCTTCAAGTTGCTGCATGGCTTCTTCTTCGGTTAGTCCTTCCCTAGAGCCTGGAGGTAGCGATCGCTCAAGGATGTAGTCTTTGATCGTCTGTCCTCGCAGGGCAGCAAAGGCTTTTAATCGTTGATGTTCCTCTGATGTGACTTCAATAGATATGCGGCTCATATTGTTTACTGCAAATGTTCTTAGCACATTATATACAACTTTTGTCAATATGAACATTACATACAAATGTTCATATTGACAAGGATTTCATCTTAACACTTGCTCGGCTATTGCTGTGTCGGGGCTTTGTTTTTTATAGTACTTAGTGCTATAAAAGATTAGGAGAGCTGACATGATTATTTACAAAACTCGTTGGTTCAATCGCTGGGCACGGAAGCAGGGACTAGGTAATTTTAGTCTTTGCATTGCTGTGCGTGAGATGACGGAAGGACTTTATGATGCCGATTTAGGTGGTGGATTGTTTAAAAAGCGCATTGCGCGAACGGGCCAAGGAAAACGCAGTGGATTTCGTACTCTAATTGCTACGAATAGGGGAGATCAATGGTTTTTTGTTTTTGGATTTCCTAAAAATGAGCGCAGTAACATTGATAAGAATGAAGAGGAGGCTCTAAAACAATTGGCATTCGAGCTGTTATCGTTGACTTCTGGGGCTTTGGACACAGCTAAACAAGATGATGAACTAATTGAGGTAAACTGCGATGCGGAAGAAGAAATCAGCGATTCTTGAGGCCGTCCATGATACGGCTAAGGGTTTACATAGAGCTGGGGTGATAGATCAAGTCACGCTTCGTGAGTTCGATCGATTGTGCTTGATGCCGATCAAGTGTTTAGAACCCGAGAAAATTAAGCAAATTCGTGAGACGGCAAATGTCAGTCAGGCGGTGTTTGCTGCCATTTTGAATACTAGTCTGTCTACGGTTCAAAAGTGGGAGGTTGGTCAAAAGCGGCCTACTGGAACTGCTTTAAAGTTGCTCCATTTAGCTCAGGCACGCGGGCTAGATAGCCTAATCTAGGCAGGGAAATTTAGAGCTTTACGGGAGTACGTTTCGCAGCAGCGGTCTTGAAGCCTTTTGGCAGGAGGGTGGAATTTATGAGGAAGCTTAGAACTCTGGATGAATTTGCGGAACAGTATTTCTGCGATCAGCCTGAGGAGATCGATTTGGGGTTGCAAAATCTGCTTCGATCGCCTCTGGTGCAATTGAATTGATTCTCCTGTTCGGAGACGCTCCGCGAACGATACCAGTACGGCTTCTGGGCAGTTCTTTTTTCATGTGATGGCTAGTTTGGCGGAGATGGAGCGGGAGTTGACGGTGGAGAGAACTCGCGCTGGTTTGGAGGTGGCTCGATCGTTGGGGCGGGTTGGGGGGCGGAAACGGAAGATGACGGAGAGTAAGTTGGAGTCGGCTAGGAGGCTTTTGGCTGGTGGGGTTCCGGTTAAGGATGTGGCGAAGAATCTTGGGGTGTCGATGCCGACGCTGTATCGGTGGCTTCCGGCATCTTCTTGAGGGGCGATGGGGTCAAGTTTTGCTTGACAAGTATTTGCTGTAGCTACATATTAGGAGTTACATTAAGGTTTGTGGGGGATGAGGTTGCAGTGGATATGGGATGAGGCGAAAAATCGGGAGAATGGTCGAAAGCATGGTTTGAGTTTCGAGGCTGCTCGATATGTTTTTGCAGATCCGTTGGCTTTGAGCCGGATCGATCCGTTTCCAGATGAGGAGCGCTGGCAGACTGTTGGCTGGTCAGTTAACTGTGTTTGTGGTGCATACTTGGCCGGTGGTTGATTTGGTGACGGGTGAGGAGGCGGGGCGAATTATTAGTGCTAGGGAGGCAACGATTTATGAAAGGAGGGCTTATGAAGAAGAGACGTTCTAATCCTGTTGCGCCGGAGATTCAGGCTGAGGTTGATGCTTTGGCTGGTTTGGCGGAGGAGCAGATTGATACTGATGATATCCCGGAGGTGGGGGGATGGGATGATGCTAAGCGAGGGGTGTTTTATCGCCCGATTAAGCAACAGATTACGCTGCGTTTGGATGCTGATCTGGTAGATTGGTTTAAGAGTCATCATCAGCAGGATGAGGGTTATCAGACTAGTATTAACCGGGCTTTGCGGGAGTATGTTTCGCAGCAGCGGTCTTGAAGCTTGTTGGTAGGAGGATGGAATCTATGAGGAAGTGTAGAACTCTGGATGAGTTTGCGGAACAATATTTCTGTGATCATCCTGAAGAGATTGATGATTACTTGGCGGAAATCTTTCAAGAATTTGCTGAGGACAATGATACTGGGGCATTGCGGGTTATTGCTCGTGTTCAGGGGATTAGTGATATATCTGAACAGATTGATATGACTAGACAGGGGGTGCAGAAGGCTTTATCTGATGAGGGTAATCCGCGTCTGGGAAGTGTTACGTCGATTATGAAGGCTATGGGCTATTGTTTGGTGCCGCAAAAGCTACCTCGATCGCCTCTGGTGCAAGCGAATCTATCGATACCAGTACGACTTTTGGTCGGTTCTTTTTTCATGTGATGGCAGTTTGGTGGAGATGGAGCGGGAGTTAACGGTGGATAGGAATCGGGTTGGTTGGGGGGCGGAAGCAGAAGATGATTAGAGAAAAGTTTTTCTAAGAGATTTTGCTTGATATAGCAATTTCAGTTCGAGTGAAGTATGAGTTGGTGGGTTGAAACTCAATCCAGATAAGAACTTTGACGTACTTCATTCGAGATGAAACCGCTATATTACAGCCTTCCCTATAATGCTTGTGGCAAAACCTATTACTGCGATGCCTAAAAAGTAAGTAACAAAGCTAAGGCATTTCACTCTAAAGTGTCTATTCTTTTCTATGTTTTTGATAGACTTGCTTAATCCTCTTGCAATATAAAGATAGCTACTTTCTTCCGGTAAACTATATATTTCTTCAGTTTCATCTTCTAAGTACGTGTCTGGTTCTACTACATCTTCTCCTGTACCTATTGGATGTAGCCCTATTCCACAAAAAATGACTGCTCCGGTTAAGAGGACACAGATTCCTAATTTGATGTGAATCAGCCATGATGAATCTGATAGATCTGCTGCAAATCTTAAAAGTAATCCGCTAAACCCCAGGCTTGTCGTCAGCTTAGTCGTAACAACATCATAGCTGGAGTTAGTCCTATCCCAGATGACTTTTGTGTATTCATATGCTAGTTTTGAATTGTTGTAATCTGAATTAATCATGGTAAATAATGAAGGTAATGGTGAAACATCATCTAAGCCGGTCGCGCCGCCACCAGTTTCACAGCCTAAGATACCTCCAAAGACTCCAAATCCGCCAGCTCGTATGGAAACCCGCCACGATGGTAATGATGTTCCTGGATAATGCTCATCCAATGTTGCTTCTTTAATATAGAGATCGATCAGTTGTGCTAGATCTTACAACTAAGTAACAGGGAGAAATACCGACCCCGCCTTTACTTAATTTTGGACTTTCAGGCTTTTGCCTTGCTGAAAGTCCAATGCTCTTTTCATTTGAAGCCAATTTCCCTGAAAAATCCTGCAACCATCCCTTAGCATACGGTCTTTTCCATTTCGTGCGTTGCCCTAGATTAAATTGATGTTGTAGAATGTCCATGCTATTCTACAACATCTCCTTTTATGTCCAAATTTATCAGTCTATGCATCGCATTCATTCTTGCCGTTACCATTAATCCTGCGATAGCCAAAAACAAGAAGCCTAAGCCAAGCAATAATCCAACTCTATCTAAACCTTCAGAATTAGATGCAATTCCTTCTGAGCCAATCAATGAAGAAAAACGCGCTGTAAAGCTTTTTAAAGAAAAAGCTGAGAAAATAATGACTTTTTTTAATTCCAAGCCTGTATCCCTTGATAAACAGGACTTCTCTAATTCACAAACGGGGGTTGTCTATACCCACTATCGATTCAATATGTTAGATATTAATATTAACGTAAGGAAGTCAGATTCCCTAATCAGTCCTTTTATTGGTTACATTAACTTGATATATACTACAGATGAAAACAAGGAGTGCGGAGACATAACATCAGAAAAAACTCAATATTCTGAAATAGTGCATTGGGGATATTCCACTTATGAAAAGGCTATATCTCACACAAATGACTGTTTTCACCCTCATAGCGTAGGTACTCAAATTTTTCCTCCAGCAAATACACAGCTAACTTTTGCTTACCAAGATGGGCATTGGGTTTTCAAGGATGCTATTCGTACAAAATACGATAAAAGAGATCGAATACTTTTAGGTGCATTAGGTCGGCCTGAGCCAGGACAGTATAAACTAGCCGATAACCAGAAATGGGAAAACTTGATTAAGTAATAGCTGTAATCAGGTCGTGCATCATCAATGACAGCAGTTCCGGGTTGAGGCGCAAGTGACCTTTATTTGGAAATGCTTGCTCTGATGTCTTTTCTGGAACTGGCGATCCATAAAACATTGGGTGATCGAAAGTCCCCAAAAGCATTACTTTCAATAATCTCGACATTTTCGGCCACAGCCAACTTGATCCTGCCACGAAGACACTTTGGCAAAGATGTCATGACCAAACTTGGTCATCTAAATTTTCTCCTATGGCGGTATAATTGTGCGCTCGTTCCTCCGGCTTAGATTTAACATTGACCTCCACATCCAGATCAAGAGCATTCAAAAACCTGAATAACCTTTCCAATGAATACCCCCGAAATTGCCCCCTGACCAAAGCCGACACCTTCGGCTGATCTATTCCCAACAATTCCGCAGCCTGATACTGATTTAAACCCTTGGCCTTAATCGCCTTACTCAACAGCATTACCAAATGTGCCTTAAGCAACATCTCCTCTGAGTTCTCATATCCCAAATCGGCATAAACATTGCCACTGCCAGAAGTTACAGTGTTTTCTAAATCTTCAGCTCGATACGGGAGTACCCGTCCTACGGGATCGTGATTAATTGTCATAATTAGCCTGATGATGTTTTAGAGCAACTTTGAGCTTTTGCTCGACCAACTCAATATCCTGTTTTGGGTTCTCTATGCCGCTCTTAGTGCAAAACCAACGTTGTCTTGCACCGAATCGGGCATTGCTCTGAGGTCTTTCTTGGAACTGGCGATCCATTCGAGTGGCTTCATTATTAATGTTATCTCTACAACGCTAATTTTGGCATGACATTGTTTAGTGCGGCCATTCTGTTTCTACCGAGCGTTAACTCAACCAAAGCATTTTACTTGCGTTTATAGCGTTTGTGATAAGCTAGTACTCTGAGGCAAACCCAAAAGTCATGCAGAGAAAACCCTAATGCCACTAGCCATCCTAGACCATCAACCAATCACAGCCCGAGAAGAAGACCGACCCAACCTCATCAAACTAGAAGACCTACTAGAACATCTAGAGCCATCAACCA
>JAYSRP010000062.1:0-3477 GCA_043721015.1 Synechococcales cyanobacterium
TAACCGGTTATGTCCAACAAGCTTATCTTTCTCACCTCGTACCCCATCCAGACGTAAACTGGACAGTGTCGCCGCCTTTAGACCTAGATACTGTTAGCGAACAAGACCTCACCGAGTTAATCGATAACATTGAGCGGGAATATTCTCGGGAAGCTGGTGGTCATAGCGGCAGCGATCAGACCGATCGGGTGGTAATTGTCGGTCTAAAAACCATCGCAGTGGGTGATTTACGTTTCCAAGATGGACTCACCGAGCTAACTCGCCTAGTGGAAACTGCCGGTGGCGAAGTTTTACAGGTAATCAAGCAAAATCGTACCCGTCCCCATCCTCAAACTGTAGTAGGAGAAGGTAAAGTACAAGAAATTGCTCTGGCTGCCCAGAAGGTCGGGGCAAACTTGATTGCTTTTGATTGCAATCTGTCGCCTAGTCAGGGCCGCAATCTAGAAACCATGATTGGGATTCGGATCGTCGATCGCACCGAAGTAATTTTGGATATCTTTGCCCAACGCGCCCAGTCCGGTGCCGGTAAAATGCAGGTCGAACTTGCCCAATTAGAATACCAACTCCCGCGCATCAAGGGCATGGGCTTAGCCATGTCTCGGCAAGGGGGCGGTATTGGCACCCGTGGCCCTGGTGAAACCAAACTAGAAACCGAGCGCCGATCGATCCAAAAGCGCATCTATAAGCTGCAACAAGATGTTAACCAGCTACAGGCGCATCGATCGAGGATGCGTCAGCAGCGCCAACAGCAACAGGTGCCTTCGGTGGCTTTGGTGGGATATACCAACGCCGGTAAATCGACTGTGCTGAATGCCATGACTAACGCCGAGGTTTACGCTGCCGATAAACTGTTTGCGACTTTAGACCCTACGACCAAGCGAATGCATGTGCCGATCGACAATGAAGGCACCATTGGCCAAATCTTACTCACTGACACAGTGGGTTTTATCCATGAGCTGCCTCCCGCTCTGATGGATTCTTTTCGGGCGACCTTGGAAGAAGTCACCGAAGCTGACGCTTTGATTCATTTGGTGGATCTCTCACACCCGGCTTGGCACAGCCATATTCGAGCAGTGACGGCAATTTTGGCGGCGATGCCGATCGCCCCCGGGCCAGCGTTGATTGTGTTCAACAAAATCGACCAAGTAGACGAAGAAACAATTGCCAATGCCACTTTGGAGTTTCCTCGATCGATCTTTATTGCCGCTGCCGAACGCACTGGCCTAGAGACTTTGCGCTACCGTATCTCGCAGCTACTGTCATGACTGGTTACTCAGTTGGCTGAGCGGAGTCGAAGTCAACGAAAAGCGTAGTCTAGTCTTAAAAAATCATAGGGCTTCATCGCCTTCCCAGTCAGGACATTGGCCTTCTTGCCAGCCATAGGGATGAAAGCCGCAGACCAATAAGTTGCCACCAAACATGCTGCCGTTATAATTGCGGCAGCCAACACAGGCTGGTTGATGCTCTGCTGTGGCTTCTCGGCGGGGTTCATAATACAGTGACCAATCGGTCTGGTCGTTTTCGCCATCAACGTTAAAACCGCCTTCCCAGTCAAGATCGCGCCAAAGTTCTTCGTTGAGTTCTTTAAATTCGTTGGCGATCGATTCCATGTCGCTGGTGATTTGCTCAGCGACACCCACGATCAATTCCACCACTTCTTCGGAGGCTTCTTGAACCTCATTGCTAAATTCTTCAACCCCAGTAAGGATTGATTCCCAGATTTCTGCTAACTCTTTTTGCCAGTCAGACATAATTACCCTTGATTTGGTATTTGAACCTGTCTCCAATCTAACATTGCTGAATAGCCGGTTTTTCCTTGATCAGCACAATTGACTTGGTACATCAATTTAAGCATTATTGCCTCGATCCTTTAAAATATCAGCGGTAAAGGTTTGAGTTCGGTGATGCCATGATTACGTCTGATAACAGTTCCCTGGCTGCGCAATGCGATCGATTGCGAACACTTAGTCAACAGCCGATCGACAACTGGCAATGGCTCACCACCGACTCAGCTACGGCTCTAACAGATAGCTTTGAGCCTTGGCCAACAGCGGAGTTAGATAATAAGCAATATATTAGCTGGCCAGCCGGAGAAGTGCGCTGGTTGGCGACAAATATTGTGGTGCCCACTGATTTACAGGGATACCCATTAGTCAAACACAGCCTGCGTTTATCTTTGGTTTGGTGGTCGATCGACACTCAAATATACATCAATGGTCAACTTGCCCAAGCGGGCGACCTGTTCGATGCCCGCGCCAGAGTACTACTCGGTTCCTCCGTGCAGACGGGGGATAGCTGGGATGTAAAGATTCGCTTAGTAAGCCCTGGCCACGATCGAGGAGCTTTAATGCAGTCGATCTTGGTCTACGAATCACTCGATGTCCTCAACCCCGAGCCAGGATTCATTGCCGACGAAATCATGGTGGCTACATCCTATGGTTTGACGGGAGCCGCTGAAACATTGAAGACTTTGGATTGGGGTCTGCTCAAAACCGATATCACTCAATTTAACCAGCAGCTTCAGAGCATTCGCCAGCAGATCGCTAGTCGCTTTGATAAGAACGCTGCCCAGATTTCTTTGCTCGGTCATGCTCACCTAGATATGGCTTGGTTATGGGAAGTAGCCGAAACCTGGGATGTGGCCGATCGTACCTTTAATTCTGTTCTCTCTCTCCAGTCCGAATTTCCAGAGCTGACCTTTTGCCATACCAGCCCCGCCCTCTATGCCTGGATCGAAGAACATCGCCCAGCCTTATTTAACCGCATTCAAACCCAAGTAGCCAGCGGTTGCTGGGAAGTAGTAGGTGGGATGTGGATCGAGCCAGATTTGAACTTAATTAGCGGTGAATCGATCGCTCGTCAGATCATCTATGGTCAGCGCTACGTAAAGGCCAAGTTTGGTCAGGTGAGCAAAGTGGCCTGGTTGCCCGATACTTTTGGTTTTTGTCAACAGCTACCGCAGTTTTTAAAGCTGGGGCAAATCGATTATTTTGTGACCCAAAAGTTTTTATGGAACGATACTAACCAGTTTCCTCATCAGCTTTTTTGGTGGCAGAGTCCCGATGGTTCTAAGGTGCTGAGCTATATGTCTGCACCGATCGGGGAAGGGATTGAGCCAGTAAAAATCGCGGAATATGGTCGCAAGTGGCAGGAAAGCACAGGTGATCATAATGCTCTGTGGCTCTGTGGAGTGGGCGATCATGGCGGTGGACCAACGCGGGATATGTTGCTGGTGCAGCAGCGCTGGCAGACTTCGCCCCTTTGTCCGGCCTGGAATTTTACGACGGTAGAGAATTATTTGGCTCCTCGGGCGACTGAAGATTTGCCGGTATGGGCAGATGAATTGTATTTGGAGTTCCATCGGGGTTGCTATACTACCCATGCTGATCAAAAAAGAGCGAATCGGCAGGCCGAAGATGCTCTGTATCAAGCCGAACTCTGGACAACGATCGAAGGCATTTTAACCGGTCATTGTAA
>JAYSRP010000063.1:0-7051 GCA_043721015.1 Synechococcales cyanobacterium
ATGCTGTGATTCTGACTGAGGCTTAAGCTAACCAAAATGTACCTTGCTTTCGCTCACTATCAACAAAAAATTATTAAAACTTAAGCCTGAGTAGTTACATAATTTTCCTGACTAAAGGACGCAGATCATGGATTACAAATTTTTCACCAAGGCCAAAAATACTCCTCAAACCCAGCCTATTCCAAGTCGTACACAGGAAATGGTGCAAGGCAGATCGGGTGGATATGGTTTTAAACCCGAGAATTGGCAAATGCTACAACGTTGTTTGATGTTGGGTACAGCCAGCAACACCTTTTATGCCAACAAACACGAACTGACCGCTGAATTCACCAAAGTCGTCAAACAATTTGTAGCCGAAAATCCGGCTTGGACTGCCGAAATGATTTTGGAAGCTAGTGATGGTAAAGCCATTAACAACAGCGCGCCGATCTTGGCCTTGACCTTGCTTTCTATGGGTGAATCACCCGCCGCTAAAGCCGCTTTTTTGCACATCTTCCCGAAAGTTGTCCGTACTGGTAGTCATTTTTATGAATGGTTGAACTACACAAAATCTCTACGGGGATTTGGTAAAGTAGTGCGTGAAGCTGGTCGTACTTGGCTTTCCAAACCCGATGCTAAAGCTTTGGCCTATCAGTTGTTGAAATATCAACAGCGTCATGGTTACACCAATCGTGATGCTTTACGCTTATTTCATGCCAAGCCCATTAGTGATTCTCACCAAGACCTCTATAACTGGGTAGTTAAAGGTTGGGATAGTCTGCCAGAACAGCCTACATCAGAAGTGATGGAACAAATTTGGTGGTATGAATGGGTCAAACGTAACCCAGCTCAGACTCATGAAGCGATCGCCAAAGGTCGCCTCACCCACGAAATGGTCGCGCCCGTTGGTCAGATGGATGTACGGGCTTGGCAGTTACTGTTTATGGAAATGCCCGTTGGTGCGATGCTGCGCAACTTAGCTTCGCTAACCGAAATTGGCGTACTAACATTAGGCAAGCATGACAACTTAGATCACTTAGAAAAAGTGTTGAATAGTAAGCATAAATTGCAGAAAGCCCGGATTCACCCGATCGATGTGTTAAAAGCGCTCAAAACTTACCGCTCTGGCGGTTCCCTTGGTCGTAGTCAAAAAACTTGGCAGGTAATTCCTCGGGTCGTAGATATTCTAGAAAAAACCCTAGAATTGTCTTTCAATTCATTGAAACCTACCGGCAAGACCTTTTTACACGCCGTGGATGTGTCTGGCTCAATGTCTTACAGCGCCACCAGCATTGGTTTAACCTGCTGCGAAATCGCCACTACCATGGCTCTTGCTAGTGCCAAAGCCGAAAAGAACTACATAATTCGTGGTTTTGCTAACGATTTCCGTGACCTGAAAATCACGGCCAAAGATAGCTTTAGTTCGGCAATGCAAAAGGCCTCAAACCAAAACTTTGGCGCTACCGATGCATCTGTAGCTTACCAATGGGCGATCGCCAAAAAGCTGTTTGTGGATGTGTTTTGCTTTTGGACAGATAGTGAGTCGTGGGCGGGCTATCAACATCCTAGTCAAGCTTTAGCAGAATATCGCCGTAAGGTAAACCCCAAAGCAAAAGCTGTCTATTTCACCTTGGCTCCTGGTAACATGACCCTAGTAGACCCGAAAGACCCCTTATCTTGGGACTTCGGTGGCTTCGACCCCAGTGCACCCCGTGCAGTGCAAATGATTGCGATGGGAGAAATTTAACTACAATATCCAATCTTGATTTTTCAGGGTTGGATATTTTTGCTGATGTGGATCATTGCTCAAGATTTACGGAGTTTGCCTTTGATTTTAGCTAGTTTAGACTGCCACCATAGATTCTGAACATGCCAGTTAGTAAGGGGTCTGATATCTGAATCGTATTTTTCTTGATAGTCAAAAAAGTCATTAATTTCTAACAAAATAGATTGCCAACGTTGAACGATCGATCCTTTTCGATAAGCCTGCAAAAATTCTGCTGGTAATGCTGTGGGCTGCTGAGTCAAACTATTTAAAATTCGCTGTACATCATAACCAGTATCGTAAACAGCAATTTTCTGACAATTAAAGCCAGGATCCAAATAGTCGGCGAGAGCGTGGTTTACACTAGAAAACACCTGACAACCACAGGCGATCGCCTCCAATGGCGGTAGCCCAAACCCCTCAGTTAAGCCTTGAACTGTCCAGTATTCCGCCGAATCATAGAGATAAACCTTCGATCGATTAAACAGACCCGCCAAGTCTTCTACAAAACCATCCAAAACTTGCAGATTACATTGGTTGCTTAAAGCCGGAATCAGGGACTTTCGTAAATAACTAGAAGTCTTCCGCACCTGCACCAACACATCAATATCTCGGCTTTGCTGGCAATTAACAAACTCTGGCGAAATTTCGTTGGGCAGGTAATATAAGGGCGAATGGGGAGCATTCTGACCCCAATATCCCAAAGTATTTCGACTCACCGTCACAATAGGAACGCGGCTATCTAACCGAAAGCCATAGTTGCTGCTGTGGGCATGATAAACCACATGATGTCCCTGAAGCTGCTTGACCAACTTGGGTACATCAAAGCCCCAGCTCACCACAAAAATTTGATTCGATCGCGGCCCCGCCGCCAACAAATCGGGTAAAAATAGCTTGTCTGGTTCCTGCTGTCGGTAGGTGACGATCGCGGCATCAGTCACCTCTTGAGCCAATTTCATGGCTTTCATCTCTGCTACCAAGCCACCACAAAAATACTTTTGAGTGGTTCCAGGCAATAAAAAGAGCAATGTGCGTGGGACAGATGCCATAGCTCAAACTGTGAAAAGGTCTTTGCCATTGTATAACGCCAGCATCTTCTGTATCAGAACCAGTCTAGAATTTACCAGTAGACACCAAAGAGGTCATGAATTCCACTGTTTGTCTGATCACAGATTCATCGCGCATGATGCGACGGTGTCCTAAACCCGCTGTTTCAATCAGATTTGCACCCGACCAAATTTGTGAAATAGCTAAACTTTCTGAAAATGGCACCTCCCGATCGCGCCGATCATGAAATAAAGTTACCGGGATAGAAAGATGTCGCGCAGTTTGGTCGAGAGTAAATTTCTGCCAGATATCTTGACCGAACCGTTCTTCACACAGGCATCGAAATGCTGCTGTTGTTTCACTAGAAAGTCTTACTCTTTTGGCAAAAGTTGTCGCCGCGTTTGATAAACATCCTACAGCCCCCAGATATACAACTTTACCAGTTTGCAAGCCGTTACAAAGTGCTAAGGTCGTGCTGGCGGCACCAAACGAATGAGCGATGATTCCCTCAATTGGATTCTGGTGCTGGGCAACTGTAGCAATAGCTTGAGCTAGCTCAAAGCCATTAGTTTGCTCTCCGGGAGTACTGCCATGAGCAGGTGCATCAAAGGCTAATACTTGATAGCCAGCATTTAGTAATGGATTAACAAATTCACTCAACTGCAAACCATAGCCACCCCAGCCATGAACCAGTAGAATTGTCGGACCAGTACCCCACTGAAAGGCATTGATGTTCAAGGCATTGAAAGGAATTGATAGCGTAGTTGCTTGGGCAAACAATGCTTGCTCTGATTCTGATGGTTGTTGTCTCAGCGGAGTCAGAAATCCGGCTAAAGCCTGTTGGGCTTCTTGCTCAGCTTGAACTGAAAATGTAGTTTTAGAATATTTCATCGGAAGAGCTTATTCTTGTGTAAATACAAATAGAGAATTCAATATCTTAATTGCGAAATAGTTTAACTAATTCTCGCCGACTTGTTCCGACAGCTTTTAGTAAAGGAAAAACAGCTTTCTCAAGAAACTGTTGAGAGCTAATTACAACTCCTTCAACTTTAAGCCGCTGATCATATTCTGGGATTAGCCCTATCCCCGGCATTTGAAAGTGATAAATAACATGAGCTAAATCCTTTAAAGCTCCTTCTCTATCATCTTCCAGTTCTAGCCGTAAAACCTTGATATAAAAACCCATATGAGCACCCTCATCGCGGCTGACGTAAAAGTAAATCTTCTTTAATACTTCATCCCCTTCTTGTTTTGCTTTTTTAAACTGATTTCGATAGATGATAAATGTTGCAGATTCTTGCAATGCTCCATAACAAGTCATTTGTCTACGAGTATGAAACGGCAAATTCCAAACCTTAGAAAAGATTTTTTGCTCAAAATCTGCATATTGATCTGGGGTTCTTAATCCAGAGCGAATCAAGTATTCACGAAAACTTAAACCATGCTTCGATTCTTCATAACCCCAGCTTGCTTGAAACCAAGCCTGCCCAAAAATTGATCTGGTAAGATTAAAGCTGTTGGCTGTGTAGTCAGGAACATATAATTCAATTCCACAAAATGTCTCAATACAAATAGCTTTCTCTTCTGTATTGTTGGAATGATCAATCTTATCCCATGGAATGTCATTCATGGGATTCCATCGACGAGTACGTTCTGCTACATCAAAAAATTCCATGTAAGCACGATATATTTTTTCTTTACTGATTTGTGAGACAGCCATGTTCACCTCCACTAATATTTTTACTGATTAAGCTAATAAAGCTTTTGACATTAGAAATTTGAGATAATTCGTCATCTGCAAATTGAATTTCTAATTTTTCCTCTATATATCCGGCCATTTCCAAAGCAGTGATTGAACTCACTCCGAATTCACTGAAGCTACTCTCCATTTGTAAAGCTCCTGCTACTTTTGCATCTTCAGGAGAAGCGAATTCAAAAGCTTCTTGCAGAAGAGCTAAAATTTGATAGTTAGTCATTATTGTTATTATTGGTAAAAGTTGGTTTTCTCGAAATCACTAATTTCTCTATAAATCAATCCGCCGCATCGCAACTTGGACTAAAGATTGATAACCTTTTTCAAAAGCCATTATACAGGCTCTCAAATATCGATCATATTCTTCAAACTTTTCATCTCCCCAGCGCTGTCGAATCAATTGCTCTTGACTAGTTAATCGTCGCAGCCATTCAGTTGTTGTTTTCTCATAATCTTCTCGACGTGTTTTCACCTCCATGACCTCCCAGTAAGGATTTACAGCAGCAATGACTGCTTCTAAACGAGGGGTAATCGCCCCTGGAAATATAGTGGATGTAACCCAGGCAATTTCCCTCACGTCAGAAGGTTTACGAGGTACTCGCAAACCAATTACACTTTGCAGTGCAAACCAAGCAC
The DNA here is from genome assembly GCA_043721015.1 of Synechococcales cyanobacterium. Taxonomy (GTDB): domain Bacteria; phylum Cyanobacteriota; class Cyanobacteriia; order Cyanobacteriales; family Chamaesiphonaceae; genus JAAFHZ01. Next base: position 5,181 of record JAYSRP010000063.1, read on the forward strand.
CAGGAGTAGTCCATTCCCATGCTCGTCGGAAGTAATCTCGATATAGTGAAATATGTTCACCCATAATTGCTTGTTGTGATGTAGCGATATGTTCAAACATCCCAATACTTACTACTCCATCGAATTTTTCTTGTGGCTGATAGTCTTTGTATGATACGCATTCTACTGATAAACCAGGAATTAACTTAGCCTGAATCTGTGAAAATTGAGCAGGGGATAGAGTAATACCCGATACATCTTTTACACCCATTTCCTGAGATAGAAATTCCATTGTTCCTCCCCAGCCACACCCAATATCTAATAACCTTTTATCGGATGTAGCTCTGACTGCTTTATAAAACCACTTAAGCTTGTTGAATTGAGCATTGTCTAAATCATTAGTATCATCAAATAGAGCGCAAGTATAAATCATACGCTTGTCAAGCCATAATCGAAAGAATTCGTTAGAAACGTCATATGATACTGCTATTTCTGCTTGTGTAGACAACTTAAGATTCTCCTTTGAAAGAATATGGATTGTTGGACTATTACTTATTATGAATGCAACCTTTCTTGAGTTTTACGATGAATTTCCTGATTCAGCTCTTAATAATTTAAAATCAATTTTATTACTAGATGAAATACTCCATCTGACTATTTCATCTAGACTATCTGCCAACAAGCCAGCCCGACAAGCATTACGCTGTACTTTGCCACTAGATGTTTTAGACAAACTTCCTGTTTTAAGTAGAGATATCGAATAGACTTGTATTTCATGCTTTTCTGAGACTGCTTCAACAATTGCTTTAAATATCTCATTGAAGTCTGTCCGACGTAAATAATTTCGCTCTAGTTCTTGAGTGATAATTAATTTTTCTTGGTTAGCTATCTCTACTGAAAATGCTGCTCCACTGCTTGGGCGCAAAGCAGGATGGCATTGCGATACTGTATGTTCGATATCCTGAGGGTAATGATTGCGGCCAGCAATGATGATCAAATCTTTTAGTCGACCAGTAATGAATAATTCACCATCATATAAAAACCCCAAATCACCAGTGCGTAAGAATGATTTTTCAGGAGCATCTGCAAAATAATTATGAAAAGTTTGTTGGGTTTGCTCTGGTTGATTCCAATAACCACTAGCCACACTCGATCCTGACACATAAATCTCTCCGACTTGTTCGATCAAACAAGGGGTCAAACTTTCAGGGTCAACAATGGCGATCGAATGATCTAACCATGTTCTGCCACAGCCAACTATGGCTTTATAATCTGATTGTTGATTAGTAGTTTCTATTACTAAATCTTGTTCAAGCGCATCTCTATTGAAATAACGGATAATTGGAGCTTTAGTTTTGAGACCTCCAGAAACAATTAAAGTTGTTTCTGCCATCCCATAACAGGGATAAAAAGCCTCACGACGAAAACCACAATCAGCGAAAGTATCAGCAAAAGCATCTAAAGTTTGAGACCGAATGGGTTCGGCTCCGGTAAATGCCACGTCCCAGCTACTTAGGTCAATAGTTGCCCGCTGCTCGACAGTGATTTTTTGCACACAGAGATCATAAGCAAAATCTGGTCCGCCACTAGTTGTAGCCCGGTAGCGAGAAATCGCTTGCAACCAGCGAAAAGGCTTTTTAATAAAGGCTGTCGGTGACATTAACGTGACCGGAAAACCACCATAAAGAGGCTGTAGTATTCCACCAATTAGTCCCATATCATGATATGGTGGCAGCCAAATTACTCCTCGGCTCATAGAAGTGTGCCCAAAACATTGATAGATTAGCTGGGAATTATACAGCACTTTCCGATAATATGCAGTACAATAGTGCAGGACAAATAAATTATTACCATGAAACCATATTCTATTGATTTTAGAGAGAAAATAGTCA
>JAYSRP010000064.1:0-18340 GCA_043721015.1 Synechococcales cyanobacterium
GTTGCCAGATAGCCGTACAGCTTTTGCTGGGCATTTGGCTCTGCGGTTTTCTGCTGACGATCAAGCTGAGTACCCTGGTCGGTTGCAGGCTTTAATGGAGTACTCTACCCCCCAAAGTACAGCCAGGGTGATGGCCTGGAGTGATGTTTGGAATTGGCAAGAGCGGGTGCGTTTTGCTCCGGTCATTAACTATGTGGCTTACTATCGAGTTTGGTGGCGATCGCCTTTTATCTCTTATGTTAGTCTCACTAATTGTGGCATCGATGCCGAGTATGATCGGTCGATAGACTACCGCTTACGGTTAGAAAATGGTCGGGGTGAATATCTAGTTTATGCAGGAAGCATTCCTCCTCAAGGAACTGTATATCAATCTATTCATGAGCTTTTCCCTACTATCGCTGATTTTCTGGGCGATCAGCCCGTCGGGCTGGTGGTAGTGGAGACAACTGCCGATATAGCCAGTATGCACCTGACTTGGCATCAGCATTCTGGTGTCTATGCCGCCGAACACTTTTTATCTACATACACCTTGCATGAAGGAAATTTGTATGTGCCTTGTGGATCTTAAGAGTCGCTGAGCTTAGTCCTGATCGACCATAAAGCCAACTAAATATTTTGGGTGAAATTGCAATGAGTGGTATTTTAGGTGTTTGGAATAGTCAAAAAAACACTCCTTGGCAATCGATGCTGCATGACCTCAAGGTTTTAGGCACTGATGGTATCGGCGATTGGCATGGGCTGAATGGTAAATTGAGTTTAGGGCGCACTCAGTTTTTTGATACTCCAGAGTCTACAGAAGAACCTCCAGTAATTGAACATGAAGGCTGTGTGGCGGTTTGGGATGGTCGCTTAGACGATCGAGAGTCTTTGATGGCCGATTCTACTCGATGTGTAACCGATGGGCAGCTTTTAATCGAAAGCTATCGCCGTTGGGGTATAGACTGCATCGATCGCCTGATTGGTGAATTTGCCTTTATTATTTGGGATCCCAATAATGATTTGCTCTTAGTGGGTTGTGACCCCGCCGGACGGCTAACAGTAGCCTATGCTTGGGATGGTCGAACTTTATTGGTTTCATCTCGGGCTTTAACTCTTTTACGTCATCCACAGGTTAATGCAAATTTAGACCCTTTGTATTTGGCAACTACTCTTTGTAGTTTACAAGTTCAATTGCCAGGGAGTACACCATTTACTGATATTAGACGATTACAACCGGGCTATGCGCTGGTTTTGAAGGCTGGTCAACTTAAAGAACAGCAGGTTGCTGAACTGGTTTTTCCGGAACGATATGATCATGCTCGATCGGCAGATTCTTATTATGATGAATTTTGGCATTTGTTAAATAAATCGGTCAAAGACCGGCTTCGCACAGTGCATCGGCCTTGTACAACTCTTAGTGGTGGGCTAGATTCAACGACTGTTACAGTATCTCTACTTAACCATTTGCCACAAATTGATGCTTTTTCGACTGTGACAGATATTTATCCGGAGTTTGATGAACGAGAGCCGATCCAAGAATTCTTGCAAATGTATCCTCAGACTATTTGGCATCCGGTTAATTCTGATCATGCTTGGTCTTTAAGTGAAAATTGGGATGAACTGCCTATTCCCGACGATCCACTTATTAGCTGTACTTTACCTATGAATCTTCATCTGATGGAGCAGATCAAACAACAAGGGTTTGGTTTGATCTTTGATGGTGAATGTGGTGATGAAATTTGTGCCGTTGATTTGTCTGATTTAGCACGGGCTGGTCGCTGGCGGAAATTAGGACAATGTCTTAAACAAGAAGACCGATTGAGGTCGGTGCTCTGGTGGGAATTTGTTTTGCCCCGTCTTTCTGGCTATTGGCAGCGCAAATGGTTCACCCTGCGTCCCCAGAATATTTTGCCCACATGGATTGTGCCCGGTTACCTGCAATCTACCCACACCAAAATGGCACTCGATCGAAGTTATCAGGCAATGCTGGTAAATGGGCTTCAACAAAATCTTGCCTGGTCATTAACTTCTGGGGCTTCTGTGGCTAGTAGTCAGGTATTCTCGCTAATGCATGGTGCTGGCAAAATGCAGGCAACATCGCCATTTCAAGATCGAAGATTGATTGAATTTGCAATTAACTTACCACCCGATTTGCAATATGACCCTGTTCATGGCAAGATCTTTTTGCGTCGAGCTAGTCTTGAGTACTTACCATCACAAATTTTGTGGAAGCCTAAGGACAATTATTTTGACCCAATGAGATATGCTGGCATTGCTCAAGGATCTCAGGCTTTAGAAATATTAGGTCGGCTAAAACAAATACCTTTCTTTGAAAACATTATTGATGTATCCTGCTTTGAAGAGATTTTGCTGAGCTATCGATTGGGCTACGCTCAAAGACAGAAAGGCTCTTACCGCAATACTGAGGCTAATCACTTATATGATTTACTATCTTTTGTTAATTGGTATGAGAGAGTCAGTAATATCTACTATGCTACTTGACAGTACTCGGGTGGTTTAGGTATAATGAAGGTTGCTCTTTCTGTGATTTTTATTACAGAAAAAGTGAGACGCTCTCTTCTAGAAAATGTGAGACTATGATTTTGCTGTTTAAATCTTTCTAACAACTGACAACAGTGGCTTTCTGCTTCTCTAAGCAAGGCTTCTTTTGAAGTAGTAGCAAAGTTCGATTCAGCAATTTTAGTCACAGACAGAAGTGCGCTCTTTAGATGGATAATTCCTTTTCCCATATTACACCAGGAGACTTACTCTAATGAAAAAGAACTACATTACCCCCCAAATCACCGAACTAGGCTCGCTCTACTCTGTAACCAGTGGAATGGTGCTGGGTAATTACATGGACATGATGTTTGCCATGGTCATGATGTAATTGTAGCTACCAAATCTTCTTTAGTAGCTACCCTGTTGAGGAGCTTGGGCTGAAATCCGAGTTCCTTAATTTTAGAGCCTATAGTAATAAGCTGCGAGAAAAAATACAATCAAACAACGATATTTTTGGCACTGACGCCTTTAAAGGGTGTTAACTAATTCCCGGTTAAAAATACCTGAATTAAATGAGTATTCTAGATATTATACGATACGAGTTGAGGCAAGCTCCTCAAATTCAAAAAATTACTGTCGAATACGTGGCAGTGTTACCAAGCGATCCTACTTGCCCAGATTCGGTGTTGATTGACCAATTTTATTGGGTAAATTGGTCTGACCAATTAGGTGCATTAATTAGCCCTGACGGGATCAAAGCAGATATATATGTAACTGAAACTGCTCGTGATCTAGATCCGGGTGAGCTGACCCTAGGGTTTACTAGTACTTTGACTGGAATCTGTCTAAATCTCCAAGGTAAAGTTGCCATCCATGCCAATGCAGTGGCCATACAAAAGCACGCCCTCGCTTTTGCAGGTTATTCTGGTGCTGGTAAATCTACTCTAAGTGCATTCTGTACTAGTCGTGGTGCCGGATTTGTGACCGATGATGTTTTAGTTTTAGACGAAGAAGGAAAAGCATTGCCAGGAAATCCTCGTATTAAACTATATCCTGAAACAGGTATATGCTTAGGGCTAAATGCTTTGGAAGAAACAGATTATAAAGTTTTTTACCACCCTGAAACTCATTTAGGTGGTATTTTATTGCAAGAGCCAGTGCCTTTGGGCGGAATATATTTGTTGACAGAGTCTGAGGAGGAAGAAATTTATATTGAGTCAGTTTCTCCTGCTCAAGCAGTCTTTGATGTCTTAACTCATGCCTATGATGTCAGTCGATTTATTGATAGAAACCCTCGGCTGCTTGATGCTTACACTAAGCTAGTAGATAGAATTCCGGTAAAAAGATTGGTTTATCCCCATGATTTTAGCCGCCTGCCTGAAGTATATGCCCTATTGTTAACGGAGTTACCACAAAAATGAGTTATGCCTTTGTACAAGAACAACATTCTATGACCTTGGATGCGCGCAGAAATGAAGCTTATGCTCAAGAGTTAGCCAAAATAATTACTCCTGAAAGCGTGGTTTTGGATGTTGGTGCTGGCCTAGGAATTCATGGTTTGTTAGCTGCCAAGCTGGGGGCTAAACATGTTTACATGGTAGAGCCTGAAGATATTATTGCAGTTGCTAAAGAAATTGTTAAAAGTAATGGATTTGCCGATCGGGTGACTTGTCTGCAAGGCACGATCGAAGAAGTGAAATTACCCGAAAAAGTAAATGTAATTACTTCTGTTTTTACAGGTAATTTTCTACTAGAAGAAGATTTATTACCCTCTTTATTTTATGCCCGCGATCATTATCTGAAGCCGGATGGTATTTTACTGCCACAAGCAGGCATCATGCAAGCGGTGCCGGTCTGTTCCCCGGAAGTATACAAAAAAGACTTGGAGGTTTGGTCTCAGCCTCATTTTGGTATCGATCATAGTGTTGCTAGAAAATACGCTAGTCAATCGGTGCTTTATTATCGTGAAGATCTCGATAAAGCCCGCTACTTGGCCGAGCCTTTAGAAATATTTGCTTTAGACTTTCACCAAGATACTAATACCGACTGTCAGGTTAGCGTTAAATATCACATTACAGAATCTGGCATATGTCATGGTTGGGTAGGTTGGTTTAAAATGCAGCTAGGTGATAGCTGGTTATCAACGGCTCCCCATGAACCCAAATTACATTGGTCACAAGCTTTCTTACCTCTAGACCCACCAATCTCTCTAACTGCTGGTGAAACAGTAACTTTTACCCTAAAACGTCCACCCTTCTCTGATTGGAGTTGGGCCGTCGAAAGTGCCCATACCCAGCAATCGCATTCTACTTTTTTCTCGATGCCGATGACTCTGGCCTCAATCAAAAAGAACTCACTAGCTTATCAACCGCAAACCAATGCTCAGGGTGAAGCTGCTTTATATGTACTGTCTAATTCTGATGGTAAAATTTCGGTGGCAACTTTAGCTGATACCTTAATTCAGAGGTATCCTCAAGTTTTTGCTACTCAGCAGAAAGCGATTCGTTTTGTACAAGGTCTTGTTAATCGTTTTTCTTAGGGTCAATAAGGTATGGCCTTTTTTAAACAGCTTATCAGTAAAATCAGTCGAATTTTTTACTTGTGGCCAGCAATTCAAATGGTCTGGCTATGTTCCCCCCGTTGGACAGTGGCTCGGGTTGGATTATTGGTTGTACAAGGGGTTTTACCACTCTGCGTTCTGTATTTGACTAAGTTAGTTATTGATGCTCTTACTGTGGGAGCACAGTCGGTAGAGACTGGGCAAAAGCTTTTAGTGCTGCTGGCGTTGATGGCTGTAGTAACAGTTATTTCCGACTTTTGTAATTTTTTATCAGAGCTGGTCAATACAGCTCAATCTCATCGAGTAGAAGACACCATGAGTGATCTACTTCATGCCAAGTCGATCGAAATGGATTTGGGTTACTATGAAACTCCACAGCATTTAGATACCCTCAAAAGAGCACAAGAAGAAGCTGCTTATCGGCCAAATCAAGTGCTTCATGGATTAGTGGAGTTTACCCAGCAGGGTATTTCGCTGAGTGCCATGGTTTTGCTGCTATTGTCTCTTCATTGGGGCATTGCCGGAATTTTGTTGGTTGCTGCAATTCCATCGGTTTTAGTGAACGTTTATTACTCCAACCGTTTGTATGACTGGAATAGAAAAAAAACAGTGCTTGAGCGACAATCTGACTACATTAGTTGGATGCTCACAAACATTCTTTATGCTAAAGAAATTCGCTTATTTAATTTAGGGCCGTTGTTTCGAGGTCGCTTTCAGCAGTTTCGCCGAGAGTTGTGGCGAGGATTAGTTGGAATTACTTTTCGGAAGTCACTTGGTGGGTTAGCTGCTCAAGTGCTGAGTACTATCCTGATTTTGGCAGCCTATGCTTTCATTGTGAATCAAACCCTTCAGGGTATTATCAAAATCGGGGATTTGTTTCTTTATTACCAGGCGTTTGAACGTGGCCAGTCTTCGCTAAAAGGAGTCTTAAGAAGTTTGTCTGGATTGTATGAAGATAATCTTTTTCTGGCCAACCTCTACGATTTCTTGAATCTAAAGTCTGCTGTCCCCGAACCGAATTATCCCAAGATCTTACCAGTTCCCATGCAGCAGGGGATTGTATTTGATCAGGTTTCTTTTAAATATGCTAGCAGCACTCGCCAATCTTTATACGACATCAATCTAACAATTGCACCTGGTGAGGTCATTGCTTTAGTCGGTGAAAATGGCTCTGGCAAAACAACTTTAGTAAAATTGCTCTGTCGTTTATACGATCCAACAAGCGGTCAGATATTGATCGATGGTACTAGCATTCAAGATTTTAGCACAGCAGATTTACGCCGCCAGATCAGCGTCATTTTTCAAGATTATGCTAAATATAATCTTACTGCGCTAGAAAATATTTGGTTTGGTAATATTGATTTACCTCAGACAGTAGAAAGTATAGAGTATGCAGCCAAACGTGCTGGAGCTGATCAGGTAATTGCCAGTTTGCCCCAAGGTTATGAAACTATTTTGGGTACGCTATTTGATGATGGTGAAGAACTGAGTATTGGTCAATGGCAAAAGATTGCTTTAGCTAGGGCTTTCTTTTGTGACTCACAAGTCATCGTTTTAGATGAACCTACTAGTGCGATGGATCCCAAGGCAGAGTACGAAGTATTCCAAAAATTTCGTCAGTTGCTCACTAACCAAACCGGAATCTTAATTAGTCATCGGCTTTCTACGGTAAAAATGGCTGATCGAATCTATGTAATGGACAAGGGGCACATTGTTGAGTATGGCAATCATGACTTTTTAATGGAGAAAAATGGAGTTTATGCTGATTTGTTTGAAACTCAGGCTGAACCTTATAGATAAATAATAAATACATGAAACCTTCATATCTACAGTCTAGTTTAATGCTAAATAGTTCGATCGAAGAACAGTTACTATTATGCTGTGCTCGGATGAATATTAATGATGAAATTAGAGATCGGATTAAGATATTGATTTCCCAAGATATTTCTTGGGATGAACTAATTGAACTAACAATTTGTAATCAGGTTGTCCCTCTAGTATATCGAAGCTTGTATTCACTGAATGACCCGTTAATTCCGGTAGAAGTTATTACTCAATTGCGAGTAATGAACCTTGAAAATATTGTCGCTTCAATGTCTTTTGCTATCAAACTCCAAGAAATTTTACAGTGCTTTTCGGACGAAAAAATCTCAGTAATTCCCTATAAAGGATCTGTCCTAGCTTGCACCATATATGGTGACATTTGCTTACGTCAGTTTAGTGATATAGATTTATTTGTTGCCTCGCAAGATATCTTTCGATCTGGAGAATTACTAGTTTCTCAGGGTTATCAATTTCAGCGCGAATTCCACTGGGAAAAAGATTTTCTCCATCCAGATACAGGTATCACTATTGATCTGCACCAAGCTATGGCTCAATCTTACTATCCGTTTCGCTTGAGATTTGAAGATTGTGTCAAAAATTCTCAACATGTAGAATTACTAGATAACATGATACCTGCATTTGGCACTATCGATCTACTCTTAGTATTATCAGTACAGCTTACCAAAGATTCTTATGGTCAGACTTGTACCCTAGCTAAAGTTTGCGATGTCTCCGAACTAATTGATCGATATCCTGCACTAGAATGGGAATCAATCATTGACCGGGCAAGGTCGATCGGTTGTCAACGGTTATTATTATTAAGCTTGTTACTAACCCATAAATTGCTCGGTGCAAATCTACCTAAGAATATATGGGAACTCATAAAAAAAGACTGGGTAGTAAAACAGTATGGAAAGCTTTTAGCTATCAATTTTTTCTATCCACAAGCCTATAGTATCTTGCATCTTCTGTTTAAAGTTTTGATATTAATTGAATATCCATTATCAGCAAGTCACAATATCCAACTATTAAAAAATATGGTTTCTTATATCCACAAAAAACTGCCAGGTGCTAAAAGAAAAGCTTAGATCAATTTTTTTAGATCAATATAAAGAAGCTAACCATCGCTGCATCTCACGCTTGAGGTTATTTAAATCTCGATATATTTCTTGCTTAAACCATTGCCCAATCGCATCCAAAGGCGTAAAAGTCGAACCAACCTGCCAAGGCACATCTTGTCCTAGTGGCGTAAGATGGCTGCCATTCATCATTTGAAGCTTCACCATACCGGGAAATAAAGGCTTTAATATTTTCTCTAGAGTGTAAGATTGATCGATGTTGTCATCTCGAAACTTTACAATTAAATTGCGCTCTATATTGTAATTGCGATCAACTAAATCTAACGTCTTAGCCGGATCTGGTGCAAACTCCACCCCAAATTCACTAGGTATTTGATTCAATAACGGCACCGAATCGCGCGCTGAAAAGTTGTTGAAGGCAATAAAAATATTGCCATCTCGCTGCACATCATACTGACTACATAATAATAGATGTACCTTGCAACCCATACTATGACCCACTCCATAGATGGGTAGACCACTGATTGATCGAGGCAAGCGCGCTAATACTCGCTCAAAGCTACGATAGACTTCATCGGTAATGGCATAGTGATCGAAAGTATTAAAAAACGGCGTAGCAATGATCCCATAGCCCTGCTGAGCCAAATCTTCTAATAACAGTTTATAAGTGATCTGTGGCGCAGTGGCCACAAAAGCCCCGCCTAAAAAATGAATGATCGCCCTTGGCGACCTGGGCAAATAGACCCAGCTGCCCACAATTTCTTCCCACTGCATAGCATTTTCCTAAAAATATCCCAAAAAAATATCCTGATCATCATCGCCACCTAACTTTTTACGATCGGCGAATTCATTGGGTGGTCGATCGTTGCTCCAGCCCCACCAAATTTTGCTGCAACTACATTGATAAAATTCTTGCCACTTGCGGCGACGTTCTTCGGTAGAAACCGGGGCAAGACGGTTTACCCACACAGCTTGGGCTGCTTTTTCACTAGCGCCACACTGCGGACAAGCAAAGGTGTGAGCGTGAGTTGCGGTTTCTGTCCAAGCTGGCGGATCGGGTGTAAAGGCATCCATTGGGGCAATTAGAGTAATTCGGTTTCCATTGTACATAAGATTTCTGGACAGGTGGGGAGCAAATAGTGGGCGGCTGGAAATTTTTAATCAGATTGAGACAGCCGATCACCAGTAGTGGGGTCAAAAAAGTAGAGATCGGCTAAACGGAAATAAACCGGAAAGCTTACTCCGGGCTTGCCTACCCAGCCCGGAGCGGCAATGAGATCGGTCACAATGCTGCTGCCCTTAATTTGAGCCTTTACTAAAGTCTCCCGCCCCAAAGGCTCCACCAGCAAAACCTCCACCAACAATGACACCGCATCAGGCAATATCTCCAGCGAAATTTTTTCGGGTCGTAGCCCCAAATCACAGCCCTGACCTAGCGCATAACTACCAGTTGCTGGAATCACCTGATCACCCACCTGCCAGCCATCTGGTTGGTATATCCCTGGCCAAATATTCATTGGTGGATTGCCCATGAAACTTGCCACTAGTCGATTGCGAGGCTGATCATAAATCTCAGCAGGGCTGCCAATTTGCTGAATTTGGCCTTCCCCTAACACCACAATTTTATCTGCGAGAGTCATGGCTTCTAGTTGGTCATGGGTCACATAAATAGTGGTAATGCCCACTCGCTGATGTAGCTGTTTCAACTCCGCCCGAGTTTCATCGCGTAATTGAGCATCTAAATTAGACAGCGGTTCATCTAGCAAAAACACCTGGGGATTGCGGACGATCGCCCGACCTAATGCCACCCGCTGCTGCTGACCACCAGAAAGTTGGCGGGGCAGCCGGTTTAACAAATGACTAATCCCTAGCATTGCAGCGGCCTTCGGGACTTGTTCTCGAATGAATTCTGGTTTGGCTTGGCGCATCTTTAAGCCAAAGGCCAAATTTTCGGCAACAGTCATGTGAGGATACAAAGCATAATTTTGAAACACCATGGCCACATCCCGATCACGGGCTGGTACATCATTGACCAACCGATCGCCTATATATACTTGGCCACTGCTAAAGCTTTCTAGCCCCGCAATACCGCGTAAGATTGTGGATTTTCCACAGCCTGAGCCGCCCACAAGCACCCAAAACTCGCCGTCAGGAATCTGTAAAGAAATTCGATCGATTGCTAGTTGTTGTGAAAATTGGCGACTCACTTCCACCAAGCGGACTTCAGCCATAATTATATTGTTTTAAGAGGATTTTTTGCCAGTCAGAGTATATCGATCGGGAGCCTCAATTTCTTTATTCCAGCCCCGAAAGCGTGAAATTAAACGATAAGTCAGAGGCGTAAGCATTTGTAAAATATTTTGCCAAGCCTGACGAGTACTAGATCGGAGGCTTTTAATTCGGGGAGTAGCTAATCGAGTTTCGGGCATTAAAATACTTGTGTAGTAAGCTTGAATTTTCTCGACTAAGCTACCGTGAATTAGCTGATAGCGATTTTCTGGTTCACACTTAGTACAATAGACCAAACCAGAGCCTACCAAGATATTTAATAACAGCAATAACTGTGCATAGTGATTATTGTGATGAGCTGTAGAAGAATATTTCTGGGTTGTCGGAGGCAAATCCTGAGTGGCCGGTAAAAGTTGAGAAAAAGAGCGCTCAGGTCTTTGTCCTTGTATATCGGTCAATAGATATAGAGCATTGACCACCGCCGCATAGTTTTCCCGGCCACAGTCGCGGATGGCTTCATCTAAAGCTCTTTCCATTAGATATTGCTGGGGATGACTGCTAAGCTGCAAATACTGCCCCATGGTGCGCACATTTTCATTCTGCAACTGGGCCCCGACCACTTGTAGTTGCAATGGTGAAATCTCACCATGAGTATTAGCTAAATCTTGCACTAGCTGTTGGGATAAAGCTGGTTCTAAATAGTAACGACAATTGCCAGTCACTCGATCGATCGTGATACGAGCTTGTTCTAAAGTCAGATTGCGCAACTGGTAGCGCCACTGCCGGTCTAAGATGTTATTATTAATCATGCTCAAATCACCAAACTGCTCAAATTCTAAAAGCTGGTGAAGGTTTTCTTGGCACATGACAAGACAAACTTTTACTTGGGGCATCGCTAGACATTCTCGGAAAAACAAGAAAAACTCTTGTCTAACGATTAAATCCGGCACGGCTAAGAAAAATTCTTCAAACCGATCGAATATTAAAATGGTGCAAAGATTACTTTGAATATTAATGCTTAGCTCTTGCTGAATGGCATCTACGGTGGCCACACCTGGAACTAATGGTCTACCACTGGCTTGCAAAAGACTCTCTAAGAGCATGGTACGCCAGTCGCCATAGTTTTTCTGAAAAGCCACTACTGCTGATCGCTGATCAATCTTGATCCGCTGTAATGCCGGAATCACCCCGCATTCTAGCAAGTAGCCCTTGCCAATGCCATCATCACCATGGAGCACTACTAGTTTTTGGTCACTGCTAAACAGATCGACCAAAATAGAAACATCTTCCTCACGACCAATCGTAGAAATATCTGCTAATTTTTCTTGAGCAGCAGCGTTGCCCACAAAGGCCGACAGACCTTTTTCATAGCGTAAAATCTGCTGCTGCTGTTTGATTTGAAAAGACTCCCAAAACTGTCCAGTATGGTAAAAAAGCAGGCGCAGCTCTTGTTTAATATCTAAATAAAGTTGCAGGTCAGATTCAATTTCTACCATCGACTGGGCTTTTTCTAGCTTTTCTAAAGCACCTAAGAAATTATGGGATCTGGCTTCGACTTTAGCTATTTGCAGCAAATAGCGAGCAATGCCCACCGAGTTGTCACGCAAGCTAGCTGGCTCTGCGGCAGCCTGAGATAACTCCAGAGCGAGGTTGGCCTGTTCTAAAGCGCGCTCAAAGTCACTGTAATGGAGGGCAATCTCAGCTAAAAAGCCATAGGCTTGTGCCTGATTTAAGGGCAGTTCTTCCACCCCTTCTTCGCTGAGAACTGCGTTGGCAATATTTTCTAACTCTAACCAGTGACCCAAAGCGCAGAGTGTTTTACCAGCCAAGTTCATCACCTGCCAGCACAATTCAAAACGCTGTTGGCGAGCGAAAATTCTTACCACGGCTAAGAAGGTATCTTTGGCTAGCTGTAGGTTAGGATGCCCCACCGAACCGGCCATCAGGGACTGTTGATAGTAGCATTGTCCCATGTGCAGTTTTACCAAAGCCCAGCGTGATTGCAGGCTATTGATGGTAAAAGATTGCAGATCACCATTTACCGTCTGACTTTGCAACTGCTCCCAAATATTCAGACTTTTTTGGTAGCGAACTAGGGCTTCACCCATGTTTTTTTTGCGATCTTCATCTCGCCCCAAAATAAATTGCCAAGTGGCAGCCAAAGCCGAAGGCAAAGTGCCGGAGTTCTTCAGATCTCTGGTGGCAGCCTGTAGTTCTCGCCGGATTCTAGACTGGTCACAAAAACCGATTTCTTCATTAGAAACAAAGTGTTCTACCCCTCGATCGAGCAAGTCGGCAAATAGTCGATCAGAAGATTCTCGCCACAGCACGTCTAGCTCGGTGGCACTAGCCCGCAGAGTAATGGCCGTAATCGTACTGGCATATAAGCCAGGAGCTAATTTTACCAACATGCTCAAGGAATCTTCGGTCAACCACAACACTATCGGCATTTGGCAACGCCCGCTCAACTCACCTTGATCGGCTTCTAGATTCACTAACAATTCTGCCAAATTTTCTACATCTTCTAATCCATAAACCATCAATGCTCGCTGTTTTTGGTGGGCGGTAGCATTGGCTAAGGGCTGCCATAAGTTGTTGGGGCTGCGCGGTAAAGTCAGCTCTTGAATTTGCACCGGACATGTCACTTTAATCTGCTGAGCTAAACGATGACGCAGGGCTGTATAGTTGCAGCGCACCAGCATCAAAGCAAAGCGCCCCTGCGAAACGGTGATCGATCGAGCAAGGGTGGCTAGGGCTTTTTGATTTAGTTCATCAACATTGTCGGAGGTGGTGAGCGAAGTCATTTGGTGATGATATCCCGGTATGAGGTTAGTCAAAGCTGTTGCAGTCAAGATTGTTTTTGATTGTTCTTTTCAACGGGGCTTATATATGGTGATTTCGTTGCGCTCTGGATCGCCCAAGTAAGGAGGAGTCATGTTATGGCGGGCAATTCCCCAGGGTGAAACAGTTGGCTGTCCCCAATTGGTTTGTAAAGTTTGCAACAGTCGATCTTGCTGTTGGCGCAACTGCGGAATTTGAGTGCCACGATTGATAATTGTAAACCATACTAACCCCCGATCGCGGGTTGGCAGGGCACCAGTTAAAGCACTCACTTCATTTAAGGTTCCAGTCTTGACCGTGGTGCCAATGGGCATTTTTCGATCTAACATGCTGCCTTTAGAATCGGTGCCAGATGCCGGAAACAGGTCGGCAACAGTGAGGTTTTGGGGTCTGGCCAACCGGTGGATAGCCCGAAAAACTTGGCTGACGGCATGGGGCGCAATCTGGTTCTGCACTCCAAGCCCAGAACCATTTACGAGCTGAATTTCACTGGGCACAAATTCGGCGGCACTAGCGGTGATCTGCATCACTTTATCCTGTCCACCTACGCTGTCTGCCAGCATTTGAGCGATTTCGTTATTACTGTAAATATTCATTTCGCGGATGATGTCTGGTAGTGGCAGCGATCGATGTTTAATAATCACCTCAGCATTCTGGGGGAGGTCTATTGCCACCAATACAGCGCCAGCAATTTTGACCTGAAACTTGCCAGCCAGTTTGTTGGTTTGAGCCTGGATGACATTTACATCTTTGAGCTGTGCGGCAGTCAGACTCTGAGCCAAGGTGGCACCACTAAGACCCTGTTTAAGTAGCTCTCCAGCTTTTTGAGGATCGCGCTGGTAATTCATGGCAAAGTTACCGACAATTTGGAGGTTGCCACTAACTTGTTTGATTCCCATTTTATTTAAGGTATGAGCTAAAGCCTGCGCGTCTTCCCACACAAACAAAGGATCCCCAGCTCCTTGGATGACCAAATCGCCTACCAACGTATCACCCTGAATTCTGCTGTCTGGCAGTTTGGCGATATTGGTATCAAATTTTTTGTCGAACCCCCAGGTCTTCAGAGCCGCAAGGGTGGTAGCACTTTTAGTGAGCGAAGCAGCGGGCAATGGGACATTGGCTTGCTGGTTAACCAAAGGAACGCTGTCTGTTTGGAGCCAGATGCCCTGCTGAGCTGGGTTCAAACCCATGGCTTTGAGGCTGAGTAGGTATTGATCGATCGCTGTTTGCAAAGGTCGATCAGCCGCTAGCGGTGGGTTTAGTAAGGGCAAGCCCTGCCAGGTACTGACGATCGGCACTGGATCATACTTAGCAGGCAAAATTTTGTTAGTTTGTAGCCATTCATTAGCAACACCAGAAGCAAGCAGATCAAACATGGCAGAAAAAGCAGATTGTTGCCCAATATCTTAACTGAATTTTCTAGGGATTAATCGATTCGATCAACCATTCTTGATTATCCAACAAACAGTAGCGCGATCGAGATTGAGGATTGCCGCGCAGCTCCAAGCGATCGACCATCACGGGACTGAGTAACAGCAAACAGAAGTCTGCCGCTGGTTCTAGCGTTAGCTCATACTCACCAAAATCTTCATCCGTTCTCATGGCTCCCGGCAACGGCCAATAGAACTGTACTTTGCCTGCTTCAGACATTTTAGTCCAGGCGGCCTGGCGCTCTGGCTGAAAATCAGTGCTATGAGCATCAATGAGTTGCAATTTCCCGGCAATCCGAAACTGCTCACGGGTTTTAGCAAAATACCAGCAGACCTCTGCCCAAGGATTATTGGCAATCTCTTCAGCTTTGCTAGTTCCGGCAGCCTCTCGGAGAGCCGATCGACCATCGGTTACAAATTGTAGTTGACTTTCTGGATCGCGCCAGCCTCGAAAAACTACCGTGCGATTAGCCGGTCGGCCTCGGTGGTCAACGGTGGCTAATTGTAAGTAACGAGAAGCCGGGAGACTGCGGTTGCGATGGAGCGCGCCAGCAATAATCGATCGCCAAGGGGGTAGAGACATGATCTAATCTATGCAAAGATTTCAGCGAAAAAGTCGATCGATTCCTGTAAAGCCACTATAAACTGATCGATCTCAGCTTTGGTGTTATAGAAATACAAGCTGGCTCTAGCTGTAGACTGAGCCTTTAGTTCTCGATGTAGCGGCTGGGTGCAGTGGTGTCCCGCCCGAATCGCAATTCCTGACTGATCCAACATCGTGGATAAATCATGAGGATGTACCTCACCTGCGGTAAAAGCCGCTAAAGCTGCCCGATGGGATTTCGGACCATAGATTCTGATCTGGGAAATCTTGGCTAATTGCTGATATAGATAAACCGATAGCTCTTGCTCATAAGCATGAATCTCGGCCATGCCAATATTAGTGAGATAGTCGATCGCCGCACCCAAGGCAATTGCTTCGCCGATCGAAGGTGTACCAGCTTCAAATTTATGAGGCAGATCGGCGTAGGTAGAATGATCGAAAAATACGTCGGCAATCATTTCACCACCACCAAAAAATGGCTGCATCGATCGCATTACTGCTAATTTGCCATAAAGAAAGCCAATCCCCGTCGGCGCACACATTTTATGCCCCGAAGCCACCAGCCAATCGCAATCCATGTCTTGCACATCTAGCGGCATATGCGGCGCACTTTGGCAGGCATCAATTAACACTTTGGCACCCTGAGCATGGGCAAGTGCAACGATTTCTTTCACGGGGGCAACGCTGCCAAGAGTATTAGAAACATGGACTACCGAAACCAGCTTGGTTTTGGCAGATAGCAAAGATTTATAGTGTTCTAAATCAAAATCTTCATCTGCTGATAGATCAACGAATTTTAAGACTGCACCGGTTTTTTGGGCAACTAGTTGCCAGGGCACCAAGTTACTATGGTGCTCCATCTTAGTGAGAATCACCTCATCACCAGTTTGCAAATTGCCCAGACCCCAACTATAAGCCACTAAATTGATTGCTTCTGTAGCGTTGCGGGTATAAATAATTTCCCGCTCATCTGCCGCATTCACAAACTTCGCCACCTTTTGCCGCGCGGCCTCATAGGCATCAGTGGCTAAACCGCTGAGGGTATGTACTCCCCGATGGACGTTGGAGTTATAGCGCTGATAATAGTCACTCAGAGCATCGATCACTACTTGAGGTTTCTGAGAAGTAGCGGCGCTGTCTAGGTACACCAATGGTCGATCATTAACTTTCTGGGTCAGAATCGGGAAATCGGCGCGGACTTTATCAGCAAGGCTCAAGGTTTGGAGAACATTCATAGTATTGAGGGGTGAGGGTTATTTCGTTTTACACGCTGAGGAGATGAGAGATCAATGGTGATCTTTAGAGTTGAAAGTTTTGTACAGCCAAGATTAATCGATCGCGGATTGCTGGTACTGGTAAGTTTTCAATAACTTCGATTGCAAAGGCATTCACCAACAAAGTACGAGATATCTCGATGCCCAAACCACGACTTTGCAGATAGAACAGCTCATCATCGGATAACTGACTAACAGTAGCTCCGTGAGAACATTTCACATCGTCGGCGGTGATTTCTAATTGGGGCTTGGTATCTACGCGGGCTTTGGGCGATAGCAACAAAGTACGGCTGAGCTGCGCTGCATTGGTCTGTTGCGCTCCTTGAGGCACCAGCACTTTACCCGAAAATATGGCGTGGGCTTTATCAGTCACTACAGATTTGTGAAGCTGATTGGTGCGGCCATGGGGATGATTGAGAGCAATTTTGCTATGGGTATCGGCCACCTGTTCACCAGCAATCAAGTCCAGACCGTTTAAAGTAGTGTCTGTCTGTTTACCAGTTTGGTAGACTTCCCAATGATGACGAGCCAGCTTGCTACCCAGGCTAATAGCGTAGCCGTGGTATTGACTATCTTCAGCTTGGGAAATTGCAGTTTTACCAATGTGGAAGGCTTCTGGGCTTTCTTCTTGGAGGCGAATGTGATTGACACAGGCGTTCGGTGCTACCGATATTTCGGTGACTGCATTAGTGAATTGAATGCCATTGCTAGAAACATATTCCTCGATGATGGTCGATCGGCTGTTTTTGGCAGCCACCACCAACACCCGAGGCTGATTCACGCTGCTGGCTCCAGTGCCCACAAACAATAAATGAATTGGTTCAGTGATATCACCTTCAACCCAAATCACTGCTGCATCGCTGAAACCGCTGGTATTCAAAGCTGTGAAGATTTCTTCGCCACCGGGCTGTTTGCCCAGGTATTCGGTGATAGCGGGCTTTTGTTCGATCGCCTCACTCAATCCCCCTACAAACAAACCAGCACTTTTAGCGGGCTGAGATAAGTGCGGTGCATAGACTCCATCGACAAACACTAATCGTCCTGGAACTGGCTGCAAATCTGCTGGAGCCTTGCCGCTGGGTAGAGCAAAATCCTGTGCCAATAAGCCTTTGAGGCTAGTAAAGCGCCATTCTTCATCCTTGGTGCTAGGAATAGTTTCTTCTTGTAAAAAAGCGGTGGACTGACTGCGCAGTGCTACTAACCAGTCAGCGGTAGCTTGTTTGCCAACAGTGGTTAGCAGTTTAACTAGATAGTTATCGCGGTTGGGAATAGTAATAGTCATAAAAATTCAATTGGTAAAAAAATCCTAAACAGCAACAGGCGCTTCGATCCAGTCATAGCCTTTGGCTTCTAGTTCCAGCGCCAGCTCTTTGCCACCACTAGTAATGATCTGGCCATGCGCCATCACATGCACAAAGTCAGGAACAATATATTCCAGCAATCTTTGGTAGTGAGTGATCACCAGCATACAGTTGTTGGCATTGGCCAATTGGTTTACACCGTTGGCAACAATCTTTAGCGCATCGATATCCAACCCGGAATCTGTTTCATCCAAAATTGCTAAAGTAGGCTCCAAGAGAGCCATTTGTAAGATCTCATTGCGCTTCTTTTCGCCACCCGAGAAACCTTCGTTGACACTGCGGCTCAAGAAAGCTGGGTTCATTTTCACAATGTCTAAGCGCTCTTGCACCAATTCATCAAAGTCAAAAGCATCTAGTTCTTCTTTGCCCTGGTGCTTTTGACGAGAGTTGTAGGCCACTCGCAAAAAGTCTAGGTTACTGACTCCAGGAATTTCTAACGGATATTGGAAAGCCAAGAAAACACCCGATCGAGCGCGATCTTCCGGTGCCAATTCCAACAGATTCTGTCCTTGGAAAATCACTTCACCACCAGTCACCGTATAGGCTGGATGTCCGGCCAGAATCTTAGAAAAAGTGCTTTTCCCAGAACCATTTGGCCCCATGATGGCGTGGATTTCTCCAGCCTTTATTTCCAAGTTGAATCCTTTTAAGATCGAA
>JAYSRP010000065.1:0-3450 GCA_043721015.1 Synechococcales cyanobacterium
TTGCTCTAAAGCTTGTCTCTCAAATTGCGGCGGCTGTTTCATATCAACACATTAGCCCTTTTTTCATTTCTGTCAACCCCTGACCTGAATCCTTACGAAAGAACTAAATTCAGATCATCAAGATTTGTCAGAATATACCACGGATCTTTTGGCCCTTTTCCTCGATACTTTCTCTTCCAAGTCACTCCCAAATTAAAAGAGCCTATTTTATGCTCTATTGTACAATTAATTTCTCTGAAAAAGTGAGCTGTTCCCGGCTTAATTTCTATATTCTTTAATGCCGAGTAATCCTGACCATTTTCTTGAATACAGGTACTTTTCTTTTGACGCAATGCGAACTTCACACCTCCATCCTCAAGCCACTCTCCCAGCTTAGGGCTATGAAATTCACGATCCCCTAGCACGACTATTGAATAAGGCTTTAATAGACTTAAGACAGGAGCTAATAATGATTTCTGTTTCGCCAAATTACTATTTCCTTTCTTCTCTAAGCAACTCCAATAAATAGGCAAAGCATGTTTTCCCCAAATTAAACTCACAACAAATAAATTTCGATCACGCCATTGAGTCCTGTCAATAGCTAACAATAAGTATCCATTATGAGTCAGCTTTTTCTGATGTCGTCTTTGTGCTCTATTCATTGTTGAGTCTCGGAATTGCTGCTTGACTATATGCTTGATAATCGGGAACCACAAAAGCTTTACACAAAAATGTGGCAGTTTCAAAAATCTTTGCAGGTTTCGCAATCTACTCTCATATAAAATTGGCTGTGGAAACAACGTCGCCAAATGGGATAAGCATACTTTTCGATGAGTTTGCAATAATAAAACTAGCAGTTGCAGGGTCAAATACTGTGTATCTGTCAGACTAGCTTGGAAACACTTCTGGTAGAATGGTGGAATCATTTTTTTCTTTTTGGTTGCTTCACAGCAACCTTATTATTCTTTGTCTCCTTTGTGTGAATTTCTTTTCTAGACTAGCTCTCAGGCTGGTTGTCACCCCTTAAGATCTTACTCAGTTCGATCAACAAAGACAACGCGGCAACTCAGCAAGATCAACCCTTACGCAGGGAGGTGTGGAGGGCGGCGTTTCGCCCTCCGCTGGGGGGTCTGGGGGGCTAGTCCCCCAGCATCAACCCGGCTTATTACCAATAATCTGAATCTGCCATCCCACCAAATAACTGCAAACAAAAACTCAGACCACTGCAAAATCCGTATAAGGTCGCAAAGACGGATGATGCATCCCCAGCACAATCTCTTGCCGATCGATCCCCAAACTCATCAAATCATCCGCAATTTCTTCTTCCGTAGCATTATGCTGAATCCACACCTTACCATCCCGCACATCCAGATGGACGATCGGATAAAAGACCTGCTTAAAACCATCCCAGCCCATATACAGCAACTGATAACGATCGCGCTCCACATCAAAAACGAGCTGAGCCTCTACATCTTTCTGATTAGCTCGCCGTTCCGCATATTCCGTCAGAACCGATCGAATACAATTACGAACATGATTTAGGTCTGCCATTTTATAATCACCTCTTTCTGAGTATCATAAACAAGTAAACTCACCTTAGCTCGATCAATCACAGATTGAATAAAGCGACGAGCAAACACCACCTCATAAGTTGTCAAAGAAATTGCCAGATACAGCTTGCGGTTTGGATCCAAGTCCTCCAATGCATAACGGTAGTTAATAAACTGCCCGATCGCTCCATGAAAATCATTGATTGCCGACGGACTCAAAAAACTTTTGATTTCGATGGCGATTTTCTCACCTTTTCGCTCTGCTGCAAGAAGCATTTCAGCCCCTAGATCGATGTGTAAATCTGTTCCAGCATCTACTCTCAGCGTCAACGGATCATGAGTTATTGTCCAACCTTCCTTTTCAAGAGCTATTTTGACAACATCGTGAAAACGATCTTTTGCAGCCATTACACTACCTCCACATCGCATCATTATAATCTATAGCACAGTTCCATTCCACTCAGCAAAACAATCTCTAGTTTTCTGGCTTTTAGCCTGAGTGCCATCGTCCAAAAGACTAACTAGGAATCCAAATAGCCAAAACGAGCCTGATAAGTAGCCAATTGAGCAGACAGCTCCAATACTTCTTGCTGTGCAGCGATCTTTTGTTGAGCAAGTAGAGCATCCTGCTCAGCGATCCTTATTTGAGCTTGCATTTCTGCTGGCAACAGCAGCTTTTCACCAGTATCTAATCGATAAAAAGCAACAAGAGCAGTGGGTGAACTTACCAGACTACTATCTACTTCAAACCTCAATTGCAACACCGAGCTGATATTGTCTGTAATTAGTTGGTATTGACCATCTTCCAATCGATAACCACGCAGTTGCTCCTTAATCCATTCACCTTTGGGGTCAAACTGCCAATATTCCTGCACCCCAATCTGGGCATAGAGTTGCTTCTTCGATCCTTCATCTTCCTCTTTAGTTTCGGGAGAAGTCATCTCAAAAATAACACTGGGCACAGAGCCTTCTTCCCAAATTTTATAATTATCTCGGCCACCTGGCTCCACATCAAAAATAACAAATACATCTGGAGCAACCCGCTTATTGGGGTTGCCCTGTTCGTAGTACAAAAACTGGTTGCCCAAAATGGTTGCCTGTTGCCCCAGCAAATATAACCGAAGCACCTCGATCGTCATCAAAATAGCATACACATGAGCGAAGGTCTCAGCTATCGGCTGTCCGTCTCCGGTCGGGTAATGAATAGCAGTATTAGTAGCATCCGTCATAGGCCACCTCTGACTGAAGTATATCAATATTTAATAGTTCATTTTAACTTAAAAACATCACATCAAAGAACTGAAGCTATTCAATATGGATGAAGATTTCCATCTCCCGACCCAAGTATTGCATCGAACCTAGATAACACCGATCTTGTAAAATGAATTAACCATTTCATCGCCACTCCTCATGATCACCCTCAGCCCCACCGAAATCACCACCGCCCAGCAGCTCCTAGCCAACTACGCACCAGCCCAAGAAACCCTCACCATCCTCGCCACCAACAACGGCGACCTCGCCGACTGCCTAAACAAACTATCCAAATCCCCCACCTTCAGCGACACCACCAAAAAATCTCTCTGGGAAACCACCATCAACGTCCTGCGCCAAGAACTCTGTAGCGACGAAGGCTGGCGCGGCAAAGTCAAAGAATACAGCAACGCCCCCACCAGCGCCGTAGCATTCACCGGCATGATCGTCCATCTCATCAGCGTCTCCCACCTCCAACTCGACCCTGGACTCGCCACCTGCATTGCCCTCTATGTCAGCAAAGTCGGACTCAATATCTTCTGCGAACACATCACGCCCGATGATTAGTCTAAGGGGTACCAATTTAACGCGGGACACATTGGCTACCCCTCACCCCAGCCCTCTCCCACAAGGGGAGAGGGAGCAAGAGACTTCGTTTTGCGCTCCGGCT
>JAYSRP010000066.1:0-3440 GCA_043721015.1 Synechococcales cyanobacterium
CGATGCCCATCACATAGGTTGCACGGGCTAAAGTATCGCCAGTGATTACCCCGTGGGCTTTAGTATCGTCGTAACAGCATTCAATCGCGTGAAGAGCAATCCCTACCCGCAAAAGATGTTTCGACGCTTTGTTTAGCCATCCACGAATCAGTAGATTGTCAGTTTTAGCATCTAAGTAATACTGCCCTTGGTCAATATAAATTTGCTTTGCCTCAGGTTCAAGCGTCATCATCGGATGAGGATAGCCCACGCGGCACCTAACTTTTTTCAACATTCTTGCTATTTCTGGATGTAGTTTTGAGACGCCATGGCCAACGCTTTCAGCGAATGGGATTTGCTCTTCAGATAAATGAAATAATAGAAATCTGGCAAAAAATCCAGTTGGATCCTCAGATCCAAACATTTCTTTCGCAACGCTTGGTTGAATGCCTCCGGTAAAGGAGATTCGAGTAGTTGTAACCATCCCAGAAATAGCCTCTGTTGAAGCTCTATTTCTCAGCAATGGACCAGCATCCCAAGTATTTCCAAATTTGGTTTTACCAGTAAGATTGTTGCTGTAGTTATTGAATGATCCTAGAACGGTAAGGGCTTCGTCGCTACACCAGAGCAAAGATGATGTGTTACTGGCAATCAAAGATTCGGTGACAGACTCAAAGGAAGCATCCTGGAACATCAGGTGCACTGGCATAGGTCTTAAAAAAGGATCTTCGCCACCCATGAAACCCCCACCTTTTTTATTAGTGGCCATATTTGCTTCGTAAACAGCTTTGCGTTTTGCATAATCGGATTGCTCCTCATTTTCCCAATCATTTAATTTCTTAGTTACCCCAGCGTAGATAGGAGTCTTTCCAGCCCCAGTTTTGGCTACAAGCAAAGACCAAATAACATTGGGCGCGCTATGCCTCCCAACAGTGACCTCCGTAGTGCCCAACAAAGACGATACAACGGGTAATAGATAAGCCAAGTATCCTATCGATTTGATGCCAGCCTCTTCGACCATTAAATCCGCTAATGGCGAAGGGAAACAAATGTGTGGATTGAAATCAGCATCAACGTCAAGGGCATGAGCCGCCCTTTGTTCGTCAATCATCCATTGTTCGATCACAGCATCATCCGAAGTGCTAAATGTTTTAACACTCTTTATGTCTTCGGCAAGTTGTAGCTTGCCACTTGCTTTAAAATCATCCCAACTGATCACCTTGAGATTGACCGATCGATCAATCTCATCTATATCGCCATCAGCCTTAGTTATCTGCCCCCACCAGAGCACTTTCATCTCACGACCGCATTCAGATACAATCGCCTTGGTAGTAGCGTACTGAACCATCACCTGAGGATTGGCAGTTGCCCCACCATCAGGAATAAGTATCACAGGAGCCTCGGTGTACTGGCTAAGTGCCAATCCTAGGGTCTTTCGGCTGGCCGCAAAGTTGCCCCCAGAAGCTCCAATAACCAAAGCCTTTAATCTCTTTGCCGCAAGGTACGGTTTGACACCAGTCCCCTCGCATAGATAAATTGCATTGCTTTGCTTTGCCCCAAACCAGTGAGCTAAAGGCAACTCACCGGTCTCAGGTAAATCATTAGCCCCTTCAGTCGCCCAACGATATCGGCCTCCATTCCCTGGATCGTTAAGCCGCCGCTGGCCTCCAACTATCAGGCGATCCTTGTCCTTTATGGGAATAATGTACCCGCCCCTCCCGTCATTGATGACAGCCAACGCTTTGATATCAGCAGCAGTTAGCCCGCGCCTAGTGAGATCACTCAAGTCAGCCTCTAAGGGCGGGCAATTCGCAATTAAGTACTTATAATCGCTATCGCGTTGTTCGGCGGTCTTGAGCTGGCCTAACCTGTGCATCTCTGCGGCTTGAGCTTCAGCTTCCCTTGCCATCTTTTTCTTTTCCCATTCGGGATCGGCCACTCGATCATTATCTGGGACAATTTGCCCCCATTGATCATTAGCCGTCATCCCTATAAAAGCCCACCCTCCTGGTGTGCTATAATTATCAGTAGTATTCATACACAAGACCAAGTTCGTCTCGGTCGTTCGGCACTTGCCCCCCGTGTCTCCACACACAGGGCAAGTATTTTTTTTATTTGTTGGAATCAATTTAGCCATCTACTTTAGCCTCGTGTATTTTATTCTTTTTATCCATAGCCCTGATTGCCTCGCGAATTAGATCGCTCCGAGTCCTGTCAGTTTGTCGAGACCGAATAGTAAGTATCTCATTTTCTTCCTCGTTTAGTCTAATGTGAAATCTTTTGATCATGATGTGCTGTATTTGTGTACTTAATCAAGTCTACCATTGTCAGTAAAAAACCACCAGTGCTAATGATGGTTCAGGTAGGTGGCCTAGTAGCTGCTTTATAGAGGCTGTACGACAGGTGTCGGTGTTAGTTCCTTGGGCTGAGACAACATGATAGTTGCCCCAAAGCCAATTCCGCCAATTAGAATTAGAATAATCGCCCCAAAGATTTGTGCAATGAACTCATATTTTTCAGCCTTGATTCCCACTTGAATTAAAGTTTTAGCATCAACACTCAAATAAGTTGCACCAATTTCTCTTTCGTCAAAATCATAGTTATTTTTCATTTGTCATTTCCTTTATTTCTTGTTTTAAAAAAGCGATAGTTTCCATTGCCTTACTTAGTCGCTTAATAGCTTCTATTCTGTTCAGCATATACAGATCTTGTTGTGCGGTTCGCAGTGCAAAATCATTCTCTGGTGTGAGCATTAGTTTAACTCCAGCTGTCTATGCATTATTAATCGTTTCAGTTCTAGCTCATTAACTTTAATAGTGGCCGCTGCTTTTTTAACAACGTCGGACAATACGATGTACTGTCGCAAAGGGTTTTCCTGTATTAAGCGTTTAAACTCAATTTCAACATAGTCCACAGCCATCCCCATCCGCACAGAATATTCATAAGCTAATTGCGTTTTGATCAATCTCATGTTGTACCTCTTTTGTTTAATTTTCATTAGCTAAATACACCTGGGCAGCTTTAATCATGTTGCTGATGTGCTGAGCCTTGCGCTCGTCTGACCAGGCAGCATTAGCGCATAGCCTGTAATCATTTTTGGCCATTCCCATGTGGCAGACTTTGCGGAATTGCATAGCTACATTGTGAGTATTACCAGCAGCTACAGCAGCATCATATGTGGCTCCCAAAGCGGAAGCAGGCTTAGGCTGAATTACAGGAGCGGCAACGGCTTTAACTTGCCGAATAGGTGGCGGTGGCTCCTTTGGTAAGTTGGTAGCAACACATCCACCAACTAATAAGCCTGTAACTATAAGCGAGTAAATTTTGTCAATCATTTTAATTCTTGTTGAATTTCATTCATTGGATCAACCCGAGCATCACCAGATACCCGAGCATCACCAGATACCCGAGCATCACCAGATACCCGAGCATCACCAGATACCCGAGCATCACCAGATACC
>JAYSRP010000067.1:0-6993 GCA_043721015.1 Synechococcales cyanobacterium
CCTCGACAGCTTGTGGTGAGCTGATTATCAACAAAGCTGCTGATTTTAAATATATTATTGTCAACCGCCAAAAGATTAACCCCAAATCTTTGCCCGTGAAGACTTATGCCGCCTGCACTAAATCTTTGCCCGCCGCACCAAAAACACCCATCAAACCTCGTTAAATCTGATAAAAAAGTAGAGGCCGGTTCACTTCGACTTCGCTCAGTGACCGGCCTCTACTTTTTCGCTGATCCTTATTTTAATTGCACTCGCTAAGGGTTTCAGTAGAGCTATCGATAATTAACTCTTTCAAAGTAGCCAGAATTTCAGTTTCACTGAACGGCTTACCAAAGTAAGCAGAAGCACCCAGATTCATCGCAATCTTGCGGTGCTTTTGGCTGCTGCGCGAAGTAAGCATTAATACCGGCACATGCTTGGCGTATTCGATCGACTTCACATTAGCCAAGAAGCCATAGCCATCCATCCGAGGCATTTCCAAATCGCAGATTACCGCCTGTGGAATTAAGCCCGCCTGGACTTTTTCTAGAGCATCTAAGCCATCCTTAGCTTCTTCCACTCGGTAGCCATTGCGTTCTAAGGTCATAGCTACAAAGCGACGCACGTTAATTGAGTCATCGACTACCAAGATCAAGTCCTGGTCATCTTGCGCTAACGGTAGTTCCAAAGGTGGTGCCAAAGCCAGATTTACATCAGAGCCAGCATTTTCGCGCCAGCGCACCAAGGCCAACGGATCTACCAGCGGAACTACTCGACCATCGCCCAGTACCCCGCAGCCCGAGATACCATCAGGCATTTCCAAGACTCCTTGGGGCTGACGAACTGTTACCTCTTGCTCTTGCCAGAATCGATCGATTTCTAAACCAAATAGCTGCGCACCATCGGCTACTACCAAAATTGCTGGCTGGTCGATTTTTGGATTACCCGGCATTGTTGCTGGTCGCAGGTTGCTAGTTGCTTGAAAACAATCTTGCATTCTGATCAGTTTCACCTGAGCATCTTGCCATTGCAAATAGCGCTGACCATCCCGCTCCGAAATTTTCTCTGGATCTGGTAGCAGCATTTCTTCTACCCCGTTAACCGGGAAGGCGAAGAACATTTTATTGGCTTCAGCAATCATTACCTTCATCATCGACATGGTGAACGGCACAGTAATTGTAAAAGTACTACCTTGGCCAGCTACCGTATCGATATGAACATTACCCTTGGCCTCTCGGAGATTAGTGCGCACTACATCCATCCCTACGCCCCGTCCTGATAGATCAGTGACTTTGGCAGCGGTACTAAAACCAGGTTCAAAGATGAGTTCTAACAACTCTTGGCGGCCACCGGCAATCAGGGTTTCTTCGTCGATACCCATTTTCAGCGCCTTGGCCCGGATTTTATCTACATCAATGCCTTTACCATCATCTTTAACTACAATAACAATTTGGTTGCCACGATAAAAAGCATTGATTTCGATCAAGCCTACTGGCGATTTACCGGCTGCAATTCTTGCTGCCGCAGGCTCAATGCCGTGGTCAAAACAGTTGCGGAATAAGTGCATCAAAGGATCTTTTAATACTTCGATCGTGTGGCGTTCAATCAATAGATTGCCGCCCTTCATTTTCAGCTCGACTTCCTTACCATGCTCGATCGCCATTTCGCGCAATGCCCGAGGATAACGACCAATGATTTCGCTCAAAGGCAACATCCGCACCGTAGTAAAGCGGGTCTGCATCTGCCTAGCAGTGCGGTTAATATCCCGAGTTACGGTTTCAGTGTCATTGAGCTGAAGTTCAATATCGCTGACTTTTTCTTGAATTTGGACTACAGATTCAATTACTGATTGAGAGAGTAAGTGAAAATCACCATAGCGATCCATTTCTAATCGATCAAAGTCTGCATTAGCGTCGCTTTCAACGGCTTTTTCGGCAACTTGCACCGAAATTCGATCGTAGGCGTTGCGCAGTTGAATACTAGATGATTCTAAACTACCAACTTTTTCTAATAATGCAGCCAACAGAGTCCGGATACTAGATACTTGTAGGTTTAGACCACTACGGCTGATATTTAATTCACCAAATAAGTCGCCGATTTCGGCAAGACGTTCGACCCCGACCCGGATAGTTTGCTCTGGCAGAACTGGAGTGTTATCAAAGGTTTCTGGCTCTGGGCGCAGATGATATTCTGGCTCAGCATAGTTATCTGCTGGGTCTGGGATGGAGGCAATATTGATGGGTAGATTGGTTTCGGCAGCGGCCAATGCACCAAAGAAATCATCGGCATCTACATCGTTTTGCATTGCCGACCAATCCATGGCTGCTATGCCAGAATCGTCTATGCTGGGTATTTCTGTCCCGACAGATTCACCAATATCTAAAGCATCAACATCTAAAGAAGCCAATAGACTGTTGAGATTACCATTTAAACTCGACCAATCAATTAACGCTTCGGTTACTTCGCCAGTCTCAAAGTCAGTAGAGGCCGCCAAGAAGTCTTTGGCATCTACATCGGTTTGCATGGTTAACCAATCGTTCGCGCAGCGTTGGCTATGCCAAATCGCTACTTCGGTCGCCGGTTCCGGTACTGCATAAAGATCTTCGGCGATCGTCTCTAGCAGATTTGCCATTTCGGGGGCAGCATCGGTAGGCAGTGAGCCACTGGCCGCCAAGCCAGCTACCGATGTGGGGAGGGCTTCAGAGAGATTGGATAGCTCTTCGATCGAGAACAACTCCTCGATTGCACTAGTTGTGCCAAAAGAACCAGCGGCCATATCACTAAAGAAGCCATCGCTGACTAAGTTATCACTTTGATCTTCGGTTATATTTTCGCTGACCAAAGCCGAGAAGAAGTCTAATTCGCCAGATTCTTCGTAACCAGCAAACTCCTGTTCGACAGCAAAATTGAGAGAGATTAATTCTAGTTCATCGGCACCGGCTACTGGCACCAGGGTATCAATTAGTGCTAATTCTTGATTTGGAGTCAGCTCTGGCTCTACTACCGCTGCTACCGCTGCTACCGCTGCTACCGCTGTAAGGCCAGGAATTGCAGCTATCGATGTTGGTAAATTATCGCGCTGATCAATTTGCACCAAAGACTGCGATCGCCGCCAAGCTGCCACAGCTAATTGGGCAATTAGCAAAAACTGCGCGGGTGCCACGACTAATTTTTGACCAATATCTTGACACAAAGATGCCATCGCAGGCAGCTCGATCATTTCGGCCAAACCATTTAAGGTTTCGATGGTAATTTCTAGTTCGCTGTGTAGCGTAGAGTGATCGGTAGCGGCTAGCAGATCTTCTAAATGTTGGAGAGCAGCATCTACCTCGGTTTCAAACAAGTAAACAACAATATCGTCTTCTTCTTCATCCTCACCAAAAAAGCCATCATCAGATGCTTGGGGTTCACCTAATCGATCGTAGAGCTTGGTAAGTAACGGCTCCACGTCGTTGGCAAACCAATCTGCTGGAATCTCTGCTCCTTGGCGATTGTAGTCAATTACCGTGCGCACTCGATCGACCACAGCCAGCAAGTCTTTCTCTAGCCGGGCATCTACTTGATCACCTTTTTGGCCATAGCGCAGCACCTTGAGAGAATCCTCTAGGCGGTGGCCAATGGCCGAGAGCTTCATGAAGCCCATCATGGCGGCTCCCCCCTTAATGGAGTGGGCAGCACGCATTACGGCATCGAGCTGCTTGCCCTTAACCTCGCCACTGCCAATTCCTAATAAACCCGTCTCGATTTGATCGACGTAGTCTTGGGCTTCTTCCAGAAACTGGAGACGCACTTGCTGTTCTTGCGCTGAAATAGACATCGCGAGGGTAAAGATGGGGTGAAAAATGAGGTGAGTAGATGCAAAAAGGGAGATGGCTCCCCAAATTTTTTAATTTTTGTCGGCGTTAACTTTAAACTTCCCAACTACGGCCTGCAATTCACGGGTAATTGCTACTGTGGCCTGCAAGGAATTAGATACCTGGGAAGAAGAAGTCGATGTTTGAGCCGAAACTTCAGCCACTCCAGCCATTACTAGCTTCATGGATTCAGAAGATTTCACCTGGGCGATCGCTGACTCTGAGATAGATTGTAAAAAGGCATCGATTTCTTTGGATTGATCGATAATTTCTTTCAAGCTCAGCTTGGTTTGTTCCACCGACTTGGTTCCTTCTACCACCTGGGCGGTGCTCAGCTCCATCGCTTGGGTTACTTCGCTAGTTTCTCGTTGAATTGTGGTGACAATTTTTTCGATTTCTTTGGTTGCTGCCGAAGATTGAGTTGCCAACTGGGCTACTTCTTCGGCTACCACTGCAAAACCACGACCTTCTTCACCGGCTCTGGCCGCCTCGATACTGGCGTTAATTGCCAAGAGGTTGGTTTGCAGAGCAATTTGGTTAATTAAGCCAACTGCTTTAGAAATCTGCTGCGAAGACTCACCCAAGCGCTTTACTTTCTTGGCAGTTTCGGCAACGGTTTCCCGGAGCTGGTTAATGTTTAGTACCGTGTTGTCCATGGCCTGACCACCGGTTTCGGCAGTGGCAGAGGCGGCTGTTGCTACCAATGATGCTTCGCGGGCACTTCGGGCTACCGACTGAATCGAGATGGCTCCAGCTTCTACTTGGCGGAGAGTTTGTTCGATCTTGTCGGCTTGTTCGTTGGCAGCAGTGGCCAGCAGGCGAATTTCTGATTCATTGTCGCCTACAGAAGTTGTTACCTGAGCGGTGGAGACTTTTACTGTTTTTACGATGTCTCGCAGGCTTTCGATAATCGAGTTAAAGAAGTCACCAACGATCGCAATTTCACCCTCGTTAATTTCCGATCGAACTGTCAAGTCACCGGTAGCAGCGCCTTCAATTTCACTTAGTAATCGAATCAACTCTTGTTGACGAGAAACGTTTTCAGCTCGATCTTTGTCTGCATTGTACTTGGTGCGCTCAGAGCTAGAGTACACCAGCATGGGGGTTACTAACTGAGCGGCCAAATCAGTCATCACATCAGTTTCACTGGCTGACCAACTGTGGAAGTTAGTACAGTGGTGAGATACCAACAGGGCGATCAGGTTGCCATTTTGAGTAATCGGCACTACTAAATTAGATTTAATATCTAACCGTTCAAACAGCTTGATGTGCTCTTTATGATAACCAGCATCTAGCACATTGTAGTTGTCAACTACATGACCATTAGCAAATTCCTCGCGGTTTTTATACGGGATGCAGTTGTCAGAAATTCTTTCATTCATGGCGCTAGAAACACCAGGAGCCAAAGCTTCAGCGGCAATATGGCCGCCCCAGTCGGGAAAGAAGCGGTAAATCACCAATCGATCAGCACCAATTACTTTGCGGGCAGCGATCAAAAATTCATTTAGCGGCGCAATTAGTTGTTCTTCGCTTTGGGCTTGAGAAATCAAGGACAAAAGCTGAGTTTTTTCTACGGTGTCAGACTGGGTTGCCAACAAGAGCTGGAGCTGTGCCGCCATGTTGTTGATGTTGCTAGAAAGCGCCCCAACTTCATCATTAGATTGAGTAATGATCCGCTCACCTAAATTACCCTGACCAATTTTTTCTACGGAATTAGCAGCTTCGATCAGCGGCATGCTGGTTTTGTTAGCTATATAGAGAGCGATCATGGCCACTAGCAAAGTGGTAGCACCAGCACCCAACATCAATAAAAATAATAGATTTTGCCGAGCTTGATAAGCCGAAACAGCATCGTAAGTAGAAACCGCCATCAAGTTAAATGCTGGGATGTCAGGGAGTTTTTCAAAGGGAGCGACAGTTAGCAATTCTTCGCGGTTAGTCAGCGGGTTGATGTGATTAACAATGCCCTCTGTTTGCGCTTTTTGAATATCTGCATCAATTTGTTTATTTAAGTATTCTTTGTTGGAACTCATAAATACTTGGCTGGTGCGAGTATCAAACAAGTGATAGGCGCTTTCTTTGCTGGCCATGTTGCGCAACGGCGCTTCTAGTCTATCTAAGGGCGCGCGGGTACGAACTACACCTACAATTTTGCCGGTGATCGGATCTTTGACTGGTGCGGCAAAGTGAATTACAATCTGCTTTAGTGACTTAGATAATTCTGGCTTGGAAACGTATACTTGGCCAGTAGATATGGCTTTTTGGAAATACTCTCGATCGCTATGGTTGCCAAGAGTATTGCCCTTACTTTGTACTAAGGTATTTCCTTGAGTATCAAAAAAGGCGATGCTGTCATATACCTGATAGTTAGTAATGTAGCTATCTAACTGCTTGACTTTTTCTTCTTGAGGAATTAACTTGGAAATCTTTTCATCGGTAAAAATCGGCTGCGAAGCTAGTACCTGCACGTCACCATAGCGCTCAAACAAAAAGCGGTTCATTTTATCGGCAATACCAGTAGCTCTTTCTTGCTGAGAAGCTTTGATTTGCTTGGTCGAAAAATCACTGATCTGCCACAGACCCAAACCACCTACGATGGTTACAGGTAAAACTCCCATTACAATGGCGAAAGAAGTAAGTTTGGCTTTGATGCTGACAAAAGATTTATTTCTGGCCGGAGCAATTGCTAACATCGAAGATGGCTGCACCGATCCAGAATCAATGGCCATCGGGAAATCTAGCATTGAACTAGGCAGTAGACCACTATCTTCTGGGTGATTGTCAGCGGTTTGGGTCAAATCTTTTTTCTGAGTCATGGTGATTCTCCTGCGGAGACAATACGTGAATGTTGGCTAGATACAAGCGAAAGCGGTTAGTCTGGCAAAAAACAATATCAAGATCTATGGGCGAAATTTTATTTACTAATAAAGACATCTAAACCAGCGATTTATGCTGTGGCTCGATTAGGCAAAGTAGTCACTAGTGCCCGAGCGCTCAAAATCAATAGCGTTTCTCCTTCATAGGGCAACCACCCTTGGAGATAAGGCACTAATTCAGAGCTAAAGTTGGCCAAAGGAGAAATGATTTCTTCGGGCATAAAACGCAGCACTCCAGAGATTTCTGGTACTGCAAAAGCCACTACCTGCCGATCGATTTCTAA
>JAYSRP010000068.1:0-18264 GCA_043721015.1 Synechococcales cyanobacterium
ATGGTGGCCGCACTGGGCTTAAACCCGACTGATACCGTGGCCGATGTGGGTGCGGGCAGCGGCTATATTTCACAGCTTTTGGCGCAGCAAGTGCCCCAAGGCCAGGTGCTGTCGATCGATCTTCAGCCAGAAATGATTGAACTGCTGCAAAAGCGAGTTGATCGAGAAAAAATCACTAATATCAAACCGCAGTTAGCGACCAATGATCAAAACCCCGGCTTGCCCGCCAACAGCATTGATCTGGCTTTGATGGTCGATGCCTATCATGAGTTTAATTATCCCCAAGAAGTGATGACCAATATTGTGGCAGCGCTGAAGCCAGGTGGGCGAGTTGTCCTAACCGAATATCGCGGCGAAGATCCGCTGGTGTTTATCAAACCTCATCACAAAACTACCCAAAAACAGCTTCGTCGAGAACTGGCCGCCGTGGGTCTGACCTGGCAAAAAACCGAGGATCTTTTGCCTCAGCAGCATTTGTTGTTTTTCACCAAGACTCAAATTGGGGCATAAATTGGCATAGCAACTGGCATGGTGTCTGAAAAATGTGTTATTTGTGGATACAGACCTCCCCTGATTTCGCCCATGACTGTTATGGAATCTAGCAACTTACCAGCGATAGCCGAAATCGATCGGCAACTTTCTAACCGCCACATCGACCTCGATCCTGGTGGATATTTTATTATTTATGTGGATACTGCGGCTCAAACCATTTGTGCCAAGCATTTTGGCAATGTGATCGACGATCGAGGCTTAGCAGTAGATCCTAAAACAGGCAAAGTTATCCCCGCTAAGGGCAAGGTCGATCGGCAGTCCGAGCAGATATTTAGTGGCCGCACGGCGAAAGAACTCTGTGTGGCTATTTTTGAACAAGAGACTTGCCCGGTTACAATGTTCGATCATGCGGCTTATTTGGGGCGGGAGTTTCAAAGAGCCGAAGCTTGCCTAGTAAATGTTATTGACTATGTTCAAGATTAGTAAGTGTGATAAATATCACTAGCTATTACTAACGAAAATCACAGGGTGACTGTGATGTTTACGCGAGGTTCGCTAAATCCACCTATTTCCACCTATTTCCATAGAGCAAAAACTCCTTGTAATTGTAGCCACCGCGAAATTTTTGGCCAGAGAGCAGGCTGTTTGCGGATTTCTCGCCACATTTCGGTCAAAATCAATTGATTGTTACTAGAGGCTCCACCACTGCGGAAAATTGAGAGCGGGACTGAAGACAGCCGGACTGATTCACGATTGAATTTTTCAATCAGCATCACAGTATCCGAAAAAATCCGGTATTCTTCACTAAAAATACTAGTAGCATTAATTCTATTAATAAAGCCGGGATGAACCATGGCAGTATGAGAAATCTGTAAAAAATGATCCTGGTACGTGACATGTTCTGCCAAGCTATTTTTAGTCATGGCGATCGGTTCTCTAGCCATCCGCCCATTTTGCAGATTTACTTTAAGAATGCTGCGCATGTGATTATCCTCGAAGTGGGCACGATGCAAGAATTCTAAACCTCTTGGTTCAAACAATAAATCATCGGCATTTAAGTGTAAAACATGGCTGCCAGTGGCTAATTTGGTGCCTTTATTCATAGCATTATAAATGCCGGTATCTGGCTCACTGATCCAATAATCAATGTAGTCATTGTACTTGGCAATAATTTCTAAAGTTCGATCGGTAGAACCACCATCAATAATAATGTATTCCAAATACTCATAAGATTGGTTAATTACCGATTGGATGGTCTGTTCTAAATATTTTTCGCCGTTATAAACGACCGTGACGATCGATAGTAATGGCCGTGCTGGATCAGCATCTTTAAAGTGGCCTTTAGTCCTTAAACCCCCCTGAAGCACGTTGGGTAAAGTTAAATTTGCAGCACAAAAGTCTCGCTGAATATGGGGGACTCGATCGGTTAATTTAGCCGTAGTAGCATAGCCTGCGACAATGCTATCTGGAGTTGTCAAACTAAAAGGATGGGGATCTTGGGTATAGCAATGAGTGAGACTAGTCCAGTTGCGACCGACCAAAAAATGTGCTGGTAATACTTCCACGCCCTGCTTGATCATTTTTAGGCCGGGATCGCAGAGATAAATAATTAGCTTGTGGCGTTCTTGATTGCGATTGGCCAACAACAGCCGTTCTGTCCAGCCAAAATCCCACAGATCTTGGTGAAAAATCGTTTCTTGTGTTGCCCAGCGTACATCGATGTCGTAGATCTTATTTTTGGCTTTGCCCACTAAGGCACATATCCCCATCCAACCACGCATGGTCAAATCAGAATGTGGTGCGATCGACAGAATTTGCTCTAGCTGGATCGCCGAACTTAAGTTGTTAATAAAAGTCAGTAGCAGGGTATTGTTTTCCATTTACTCAAGCAGGACTTTTTCATAAACATCGACGGTATTGCGCAGCATCCCAGCCAAGGCAAACTTTTCTTGGTATCGCTCATAACCATGCTGACCGCAAGAGGCTAGCAGTGATGGATCGCTCAGTAGCCGATCGATGCTATCGGCCAAAGCCGTTGGATCACCTGGTGGTACGATAAAACCGGTTACACCATGGACAACCTGTTCTGGAATCCCACCCACATTAGTCCCGATAATCGGTTTCCCTAGGGACATGGCTTCGGCACAGACCAAACCAAATGGCTCTTGGATGGAGGGCAGTACAAAAATTTGCATCAAAAATAATAAATTTTGCAAGTCGGCCACATACCCAGCAAATACGACATGTTGAGAAACCTGTAGATCCAGAACGAGTTGGCGCAACTCGGCTTCTAACTCCCCTTCTCCTGCAATTATTAGTTTAATCTCAGGGTGCCGATCGATCAACTGTGCTATGGCCAAGATCAAATATCTTAAACCTTTCGCTTCGCTGAGCCGTGCTGCTGTACCGATGGTAATTTGAGTGGTGGAATTTAGGGAAAACTGCTCAGCAAGCTGGGCAATGCGGGTCATGTCTGGCTTATTTTCGACTACGCCATTGTAAATCAAAGTAGTTTTCTTTACTTTGAGGTGGTGTGTTTCTAATAACTGTAATTCGGACTGAGAAACCGCAATAACCTGGTTGGCAAACCAATTGCAAAAAACTGCGGCTAACCGATAACCCACCGGACTTTGGCGGCCATGATAGCCGTGTACTGTGAAAATCACGGGCACTCTCGGCAAAAAAAGCTTCGCCAACAAAATTAACTCGTGGGCACCGTGAACATGAATAACATCGATCGGTTTCTGACGATGAATAGCCAGCAAAGATCGATGGAACTGCCTGATACCAACCAGAAAATTCTGTTCTAATCTAGGAAATTCCGCATAGGTAAAACCAGCTTCCCGAAAGGGCTTTGCCCCTAAGCCATCTGGAGCTAACAGCGAAATATGATATTGCTGCTGCAAATTATCCATCAAACTAAAAGCCTGCTTCTCAGTCCCACCAAGATTCATATAGGGCAAAATATATAAAATGTGCTTCATGGCGGGGCGGTCTTCCAAAACTGAAAATTCTGTGGGGCTGATTGTACGGAAGAAATTTGCATATAGGCAGAAGACTACACCGAAATTATACCCAAGAAGAGAAGGTCGCCAACTGAGATTCTTAGAAAGAATCACTTATCAACGACCTTACCAGTCTGATCACAAAACTAATCTGACTGAAAACAAAGATAGAGTCAAGTTATGTAGCGCTGGTAAAGACTGTAATTTGTTTGATCGCCCGAATACAAGCTGGGCAGTCACAACCAAATTTCTTAATGGCAGCATCACTTTCTTCGTCGGTAAAGTTAATACCTGCGGCAAAATCAGACCCGATCGCTTTAGCCTTCATGGCTAGTTGGATGTTCGGGCGAGCTTGAGTCACACAATACTTTTTGCTGTGTTGATCCAGGCAGAGAGTGCTGTCTTTCTTTTGAGGTTGAGCAGCCGGGGTTCCAGCATGGCTCGATAGCGGTAGGAACACACCTACAACTGTTGGCATTGTAAGTAATGTCAGAAACAGTTTTTTCATGGTCAAGGTTTTAGGTTGAATTTCTAATTGAACATTGAGTAAGCCACACAGTCATTCGCAAAACTTCACCTAATTATAGAGGCAAATGCCGATCTTCCCCAATTCACCATGCCCTAATTTTGGGGCAATTTACCAGTATGCAATAGCTCGATCATATCTTACATTGATGAAGCCTAGCTTTCATCCATACCTCGGGCATTTGTAAAAAATATTTAAGATGTACTTGACAAATTGCAGAATTTATTCCAGCTTGAATAAGCAATCCTCCTTAATATCGCCTTTATGACCACCCTTGTCATTGTCGAGTCGCCGACTAAAGCCCGCACCATTAGCAAATTTCTACCTAGTGGCTATCAAGTCCTGGCTTCGATGGGGCATGTGCGCGATCTGCCCTCCTCTGCCGATGAGATTCCTGCCGAGTTCAAAGGTGAGAAATGGTCGAATCTGGGGATCAATGTAGCGCAGGACTTTGAGCCGCTGTATGTGATTCCTAAAGATAAGAAAAAGATTGTTCAAGAACTGAAGGCTGCTCTGAAGAACGCCGATGAATTGATTCTGGCTACGGACGAAGATCGAGAAGGAGAAAGTATTAGCTGGCATTTGTTGCAGTTGCTCAAGCCTCGGGTGCCTGCTAAACGGATGGTGTTTCACGAAATTACCAAAGAGGCGATCAAAAAAGCTCTAAGCAACTGCCGTGAAATAGACGAAGACGTGGTACATGCCCAAGAAACCCGTCGGATTCTCGATCGATTGGTAGGCTACACTGTTTCGCCACTACTCTGGAAAAAAGTCTCCTTTGGCCTCTCGGCTGGCCGAGTTCAATCGGTGGCCGTGCGGTTAGTGGTGAACAAAGAACGGCAACGCCGCGCTTTCCGTACCGCCGAGTATTGGGATCTGAAGGCGATTTTACAGCAGGTCAAAACCGACTTTGAAGCTAAGCTGATGACGTTGGATGGAGTTAAAGTAGCCACCGGCGCTGACTTTGACCCAAATACTGGTCAGCTTTTGGCCGGTAAAAAAGTGGCGTTACTAGATGGCGCTGCTGCCGAGAAGCTCAAAGCAGACCTCCAGGGCAAACCCTGGACTGTGGCAAATCTGGAAGAAAAACCCGTCACTCGCAAACCCTCACCGCCTTTCACCACCTCTACTATGCAGCAAGAGGCCAACCGCAAGCTGCGGCTCTCGGCCAGAGATACCATGCGCACCGCCCAGAAGCTCTATGAGCAGGGTTATATTACCTACATGCGTACAGATTCGGTGAATCTTTCTACCGAGGCGATCGAGGCAGCCAGAAGCTGTGTAGAGCAAATGTATGGAGCCGAGTATCTCAGCCCTCAGCCCCGTCAATACACCACTAAGTCCAAGGGCGCGCAAGAAGCTCACGAAGCGATCCGGCCAGCGGGCAGCACTTTCCAAACCCCTAAGCAAACAGGTTTAAAAGAACGGGAGCTAGCTCTCTACGACATGATCTGGAAGCGCACAGTGGCTTGTCAAATGGCCGATGCGCGCCAAACCCAGGTAATTGTCGATCTTCAGATAGAAAAAGCCGGGTTTCGCTCCAGCGGCAAGCGCATTGACTTCCCTGGCTACCTGCGAGCTTATGTGGAAGGTTCAGATGATCCAGATGCGGCGATCGAAGACCAAGAAATTATTTTGCCTGCTCTCAAAAAAGGCGATAAGCCCACTTGTAAAAATCTGGATGCGATCGATCACCAAACTCAGCCACCAGCCAGATACACCGAAGCATCTTTGGTAAAAACCCTAGAAAGTGAAGGGATTGGTCGCCCCAGTACCTATGCCAGCATTATTGGCACAATCATCGATCGGGGCTATGTGATGCAGCAGAGCAATGCTTTGGTGCCAACCTTTACGGCTTTTGCGGTGACGGCGCTACTAGAAAATCATTTTCATGAATTGGTGGATGTGGGTTTTACGGCTCGGATGGAGCAGACTCTGGATGATATTTCTACCGGTGGTACTGCTTGGCTGCCTTACTTACAGAAATTTTATTTGGGTGAGGATGGCTTAGAAACTCAGGTGAAGGCTAAGGAAACTCAGATCGATGCCACGACGGCGCGGACGATCGAGCTAGAAAACCTGGATGTGAAGATCAAAATCGGTAAGTTTGGTGCCTACATAGAGTCTGAACAGGGTAATGCCTCGATTCCGACTGATCTAACTCCGGCAGATTTGGCTCCAGAGACGATCGAGCTACTGCTGAAGCAAAAGAGCGGCGAAATGGACGTGTTGGGCTATCACCCAGAAACTGGTGAGCCGATCTACGCCAAGCTTGGCCCTTATGGCCTTTATGTGCAGCTCGGTGTAAAAACTGAGGATGGCAAAAAGCCGAAGCAGAGTTCTTTGCCCAAGGGAATGCAGATGGCCGATGTAACGGTAGAGTTGGCAGTTGGTCTGTTGGCTTTACCTCGCAAGCTGGGTGAGCATCCCGAGACCGGTGGTAAGTTACAGGCGGCATTGGGTCGCTTTGGCCCATACATTCTGCATGATCAGGGTAAGGATGCTAAAGAGTATCGATCGCTGAAAGCTACCGATGATGTGTTGACAATCACTTTTGAGCGGGCGGTGGCATTACTGGCCGAGCCAAAAGCAACGCGGGGCGGTCGCAAAACCAAGGAACCATTACGCAATTTGGGTGTGCATCCAACTGATAATGAGCCGATCAATATTTTTGAAGGGCCTTATGGTAACTACATCAATCATGGCAAGGTAAATGTAAGTATCCCAGAAGGTGAAACCTTAGAGGGTATTACTTTAGAGACCGCTCTGACTCTGTTGGCAGCGAAGCAGCCCGCTAAAAAGGGGCGGGGGTCTAAGGCCGCAGCAAAAACTACTGGAACTAAAAGCACTACCAAAAAAGCGGCAGCGGCGAAGACTACCGAGACTAAGGCCAAGAAAACTCCCGCAAAGAAGGTGGCCGCTAAAAAAAACACAACTAAAAAAATTGCGGCTGAGAGTTGATGCTGTTGTTTGATGTTGATCGATTTCAATTTCGACTAATTTCTGGAATTGCTTGATCGGTCACTGTATTGAAGGTTGAATGGATAATTTGGGTCAGAATACTAGGCCGTGGCATCCCGCTCCCAAAGCTTCAATTCAACCTCTTTTTGATTACAAAACTAAATATAGTTATGAAAACTCTGCGTGTCTTATTCGTAGCCTCGGTTGTCACTGCTTCTAGTTTGTTTGGTTCGATCGCTGCTAATGCCTGTGGCGATGAAGCTAGCACTTACAAAGGCGGCGGCTATACTGTTTCGATCGGTGGCGAAGGCAGCTACTACGGCTGTAACTCCAAAAACCAGTGTCTAGAAATTGCCCAATATGCTTCGGCTACCCAAGGTCAGTATATTTGGGAAAACAAGGGCACCACCTATAGCATGACTCCTGTTACTACTCAAGAAGGTGCCTATCGGCTGAAGGTAATTGATGCCAGAAATCGGGTGCTCGTGAGTAAAATAATGAAGCCAGTAGTCCAATAATTAATTCTATGAAAAGGGAGGTAATATTTAACCTCCCTTTTTGCTGCCGAAAATTTCTTAACCGCCCAACAAATACAAAGTTAATAAAGATCCGCCGTTCCATAAACTATGGACTAACATTGAAGCCAATAAATTTCCGGTTCGATAATAGATGTAGGCTAAAATGCTGCCCAGAACGGCCAAGGGTAATACTTCCGAGACGCTGAGATGAGCCACAGCAAAGATCAGACCACTAAGTCCGATCGACTGCCATACTGAAAAATAACGGGTGAGAGACGGAAACAAAAATCCCCGAAACAGATATTCTTCAAATAAAGGAGCGGCAACGGCGGCGGTAATCATAAATATGAAAAAAGCCCAGCTATCATTATTTTCCAATAGCAAAGATAGCAGTGGATTACTACCACCCTTGCCCTGCCAGATTTTATCATTTACCACCGAAACCAACAGCACAATCGGGGTAGCCACTAAATAGCCGCCAATTCCCCACTGCACCCAGTTTTTCCCCCGAAAGCTAAACCATTCAGCGTCAGGCTGATAGGAAGCGATCGAGAGACGTAAGAAGGCAATCATGGCGATCGCTAACACTCCATAGCTCACCAAAATAAAAGCGGCATTTTCTAACAGACTGGCATGTGACCGATCCCAGCCGCTAGCTTTAATGGCAATGCTAAAAAATTGGGGGATTATTAGCTGGCCAATTACAAAAAAGCCCAACATTACTTGCCAAATAATTTCCCAATTCCAAGGTACAGAGGGCAACTGTGGTTCACTGTTGATTACCTGACCCATTACATTTGTCCGCAGCATGACAATGCCCTCGGTGCCAGGTGGATTCAGATCCTTCCGCCGTTGCCAGATCTGAGCAATGCCCCACCATAGACCTAAACCAATGCCCAAAATTACACAGCCCCCGCGAATAAGGCCGATGGTTGCTAGGCGATAGACCGAACCGGTTGCGGCACTGATTTGCTGAGATTCTAATGTTTTAAGCTTGTCAGCAGCGGCTTGTTTGGTATAGAGCTGCTTGAGCGATTGATATTCAAACCAGCCCTGCAAGTTTTTAGTAATAATGCTTTCTGCTTTGGCCGGTACTGGTTTTTCGGCGATCCAGAGCTGGTTCAGAACTTCGGCAGTGGTGGCGATCGCTGACCCTGGGATATCGCGCTCAATTTGTTGCCAGAGCTGTTGGGCGGCGATCGGCTGTTTTTGGACGGCCTGGATTAGTCCTAAATCTAGGTTGATTTCTTGCAGATCGTGGTTAGCTTTCTGGAAAGCGGCAGATTCTGGGGTTGACTTGGCTGGAGCCGTCACGGGAGCCAACTTTTTTTGTAGTTCATCCGCAGTATCTCGGGCGGCTGTGCGGGCTTCTTGATACTGGGTCTTTGCTAAGCTCAAGGCTTCTTTGCCAACCAACGCATCGTAAAGTGC
This sequence comes from Synechococcales cyanobacterium, assembly GCA_043721015.1. Lineage (GTDB taxonomy): Bacteria > Cyanobacteriota > Cyanobacteriia > Cyanobacteriales > Chamaesiphonaceae > JAAFHZ01. The sequence goes on from JAYSRP010000068.1 coordinate 8,934, forward strand.
CGGAGGGATGTTGGGATCTGCTGCTAAAGTAGATCCTTGAAGCATAATATTGGTCTGGTATAAGTTCAATTTTCCGGCTACTTGCGGTTCGTTCCAGCTTCCTAGTAATGCCGAAAAAATAAATAGACCAACGATCAAAGACAAGACCGTGAGTAAAATCTGCCGCACTGTCAAACTTACACTTTGCATAATCCACCACTATTAGCCAACCAACCCATTATTCCACGGGATTGACCTGCCCCCTGGTTACTACAGGATGTCTTTTGTTGGAATACCAAATTTAGAAAATCCTATTTTTCTGGCGGCTTTCCTTGCAGCATTGCTGTTAATAGAGCCTGCGATTCAGCATCGAGGGCATTGAATGCTGAGCTATGACTTCTTTTACGTGTTCTTCTGGTAGTTTCGGGAGTTTGGCCATTTACCACTGCTGATGGCGTAACTGGCGATTTAGCGTCTGGGGTTTTGAATGGTTGGTGATCAGCTTTTTCTAGCTGCTTTTGGGCAATTTCTAAGGTCTGGCTATTTGCCGTTGTCGATGAAATAGTTGGAGGTTTGGCCTTGGCTGCTTGATCATGGCCTTTTTTCTGTTTCTTCTGACTAATTACTGGAGTATTGCCATGCACCATCGCCGACAGCGCTGCTTGAGACTCGGCATCAAGGAAATTAAACAACCTGCCGCTGCCATTGCCTTTTTTTTGCTTTTTTTTGCCAAAGGCCGCATCCCGAGATTTGCGGGAGCTAGATTCGATTTCGTTGACTAGCTGTAAGGCCGAGAGCCATTCGGCTCCAAAGCCGCCGACGGTGAGCTGCTGTGCTCGATCGGAAGTCGCCACCAAAACGCGGGTTTTCAGGCGGACATCGTTCCTGTGGCTGGCACAGAATTTTTCAATATAAGTATCGGCGGTTTCTTTATATTCTGTGTAATAGATGGAAACGTTGGGAGTCATGACTTCGGTGACAGATGGGGTGTCTCGGTTGTGAGCATCAAATACTACTGTAGTAAAATAACCTTCAAAGGAGCTGAAGTTGATAAGCTGCTCAATTAGCTTGTTGCGGGCTACTTCCAACTCTTCGCCGTTGGTCTGTTGCAGCGGAGTCTCTTCGTTGGGATATAGGTCTTTCCAGGCACCGATGACGTTGTAGCCGTCAACGAGCAATATGACTTCTTGCCGTTTGGGTGCCATAACTTACAAGATGCGCAGCATTGAGGTGGGGAGTTAGCTTCTATATTAAGATTTTTTGCGAACTTCCGCGAATAGATCTTGGACTAAGTTGAGGTCTTTGATGCCGGGACTGGCTTCCACGCCGCTAGAAAGATCGATGCCGTTGGGGTGAAGCTGGCTAAGGGCGATCGAGATATTACCAGGATTCAGACCCCCAGCTAGGAACCAGGGAATAGCGGGCTGGAAATCTAGCAGGGATTGCCAATCGAGGGTATGACCAGTGCCGCCGAGAGCCTGGGGATGATAGGCATCGAGGAGTAAGGCATCGACGATCGAGCTATAGGTTTGAATGGTGTGGAGATCTTGGGTGGTGCGCACTCGCCAAGCCTTAATGATTTCTCGATCGGGCAACTGCTGTCGTAAATTCTGGCAATATTCTAAGGACTCTTGGCCATGCAACTGGATGGTGCCAAATCTAGCGGCTTTGGTGATGCTCACTAAAGTTTCTAAGTCTTCATCAGCAAAAACTCCGACGCAGTTCACTTGGCTTTGCAGTTCTGGCACCAGGGTTTGCAGATTTGCTGGGGAGACATAGCGAGGGGAGGTCGCCACGCAGATGAAGCCTAGATCAGTTGCGCCGTAGCTAGCGATCAATTGGCCTTGTGCTAGTTGAGTAATTCCACAGATTTTGATGCGCAGCATAATTAGTATTGGGTGATGGGCGCTAGTTTTTGTGAGCTTTCCAGGTGCCGCCATAAACGTAGTCGGGGTTGTTTACGCTCAGTATTAGCCAGCAAGAATTACAAGCAAATTGCCATTGGTTCGATCGATCTGCTTGAATGCGATACATAGTATCAGCGGAAAGTTGGCAATAGTCACAATGTTTAGAGCGGTTTCTAGTCATGGCTTCTGCTTAATAGTTATTAGCCCTAAAGGAGTTTTGACTGTTACAGCGTTAGTTTTTTCATTATATGTTAGTTTAGTTGTCCCTTTGTCCCAACCTCTTTTGATATATCTATACGATTTGATCGGAACTTTCACGATGGGTTTACAGGAAAAGCTTGTTTTATCGCAGTTAATTAATGCAAAGCCAATATTTTTAGTAGATGATCTATGGACAAGATGATATGATCGATCGCCATGAGCAAGGGTAGAGATTTGCTGATAATAGCCCCCGGAAATTTGCATGAATATATGGAATGTGGCAATCCCCAAAGCCAATAAAATCATTAGCATAGCCTCGAAAGTAATATTTCGGCTAGTCCGTTGGCGAATAAACTGAAACACCCAGAAGATTAGCAAGCTTACCGCAATTATTGATAGTGTTATCCATACGTATACAGTGTTAAACCAACCATAGCTCAGTAACACCCAGTAATTAATATAAGGAAAACCTGCATAGCCACTAGCAAGAATCCCTACTAGCATTAGTATTTGCATCGATAAAAATATAAATGCAATAGTTAGCTGCCAGCTATTAAAATAGTAAAAAAGTTTTTCATTGAGTTCCATAAATAGTTTAGACATAGATCTTTTTGTGCTAGGTATGGTTTGCAGTCTAATCGCTGGGAATAATCTGCTACAGAGGCAGCTATATCCTGAACAGAAATAGCGATATGAATTCTTTTCATTGTGCTTCTTTATTTTATAGCTTTTGCAATTGTAACTTTTGAAAACACTATGGCAGCAAATCTTCCATGGCAGCTCCTACTACTCGATGATCTGAGTCTTTGCGTAGATCAATTAACGCCGCCTTAGCAGCAGGATCGTCAAAATGCTTAAGTACATAGGCTACCCGACGACGGAGCATAAAAAAGCTATGGTCTTTCAAACTTAAAATATGGTTGAGGGCTACTGTCGATCGATCGCTGTTCACAAAGCTCGCTAAAGCATTAATCGCATCATCTTGCACCGAAATATCATCCCCCTTAATGCCACAGACTGCCACCTCAAACAGCTCCTCTGGACAAGTCATCTCCATCAGTGCCGCCAAAATACTGCGCCGCAGCAGCCAATGATCGTCCTGAAAAAATGCCTGCATTAAGTGCGGTGCTGCCACTACTCCAAAGAGTGATAGAGAATTTGCCGCTTCTGCCCGCACATTGGGTGTATTGTCTAACTTCATAATTTGCAGTAGTGCCGCAAAAGACTCCGCTGTTTGCTGATTTCCTAGCTCCCTGGCCACAAAAGAACGCACCAAAAACTCTGGGTCTTTGACATGGCGACTCAAAATTGGCACTGCTACCTCTGGTGGATAAGCTTTCAAGGCGGCGATCGCCTTGGTGCGGTAATTGAAGTCGGTGTTAAGTAGGTCGGTTTCGATTTGCTGGAGATCCATGAAAAATAGGTGAAAATTTGGTTATGAATGCGCTGACTGAGATTTTAACTTAGTTAGCAACCTCCAGGGGATTGTTCAAAATATGCGTTTAGACATGAGCTGGTTGAGATTAGCCAAAACTTCACTCAGCACGATCGAGCTTACCTCTGATAGCTTGAGCAGCTTAGTTTTTTCCTGATCGCCCCATCTCCCTGCTGGGTAATCCCAGCCCTGCCACTCTCCGGCTACAAAGCAACAGCTATCGATCGACTCATTAACATCCAAGCTCAAATTAACGAATACTTCTTCGTAATCCCCCACAATAGCCGTTACCTGCGCCGCCGCGAAGTACTTGAAATGTGCGACATAGTCACCGTGGTCATGTAAGCCGCTGCGCTGCCAACCCAAAGCTTCTAGGGTTCGCACCAGTGAAATTACCGGAATCTTGATATCTTTAAACTTGGTGATTTCTATCTCGTCCATTTCGCTAGGTTCTAGGGTATAAACTGGGCGACCAAGTTGCTGAAAAGGCTGAATGATATTGTAGTCACTAAATATTTCCCCCCAAAGCTTACGATCTTGTTTAGGAATACCCAATGGATGCACAATTCCCACTTTGCTCTGCTGGCCTAGCTTATAGACTTCATCGCTACTATCAGCATAGCTCTGATCTTCGGTAAGCCGAAATGCTTTAAGTAACTTACCTTCAGCACTATAGTTTGCCCATAAAATGCGTTGAGACAAAATTAACATTAAAGGGTGACGTACCAACAGTAGCTCAAAATCTGGAACAGACCAGCGCCGATCGTTGACCATTGTCTGCTCTAAGCGCAGCGTTTGAATTTTGACCACTTCAGCAAGCTGTTTTTTCAGCAGTTGCCAATCGGCGATCGCCTCGGCGGCTTTAGCAGCATCATCTTTGCTGTTGGGTTTGGGTAAATCGGTTTTTAGCTTATGATCAGAATCCTTAACCATGGGTTTCAAGTTGTCTGCCAAAGCTAGATGAAACTGTCGATCGCCAAAATCAAAAATCTTGCTACCTCGCTCATTTAAACCGCAATCTGGCACAATTCGATCTTCTAATTCATCGCGGCTCATGCGGCGATCGGCAGCGATCGCCTCCATACATTTCTTCGCCTGAGCTTTGATGCCTTGAAACTTGACCTTTTGAGCAATGCCATTAATCTGCATTAATGCCGCGTCAGTGCCAATTTCGCGCAGACATTCCAGACCAGCAACCGCGCGAGCGTGCTGGCTTTCTCCTGGCCAATGACGAATCATGGGCGCTAGCTTTAGCGCAGAAGTATCGTTACCCAGCCAGCCCACTGCTAAGAATGCCCAGTTTTCTTTGCTGGGTGCCCCGGCGGTTAGCCAAGCTTCAAATAGCTGCCAACCAAAAGCATCGAGGCTCTTTGGATCACAGAGGATCTTTAGATCGCCGATCGCAATGTGTGGCTCTGGTTTGCTTTGTTTCAAGGTGGTCAAAACAGATTGGATTTGCTCAGGATTCAGGCAATTGTCACCAATGATGATTGGGGGCAAATCGATCGGATCAATCCAAGCAATTTTGGCAGCTTTGGGTAATGATGCCGCAAGATTTTTAGGTAAGCTGTTGTCAGTGAAAGGAGTATAGTTTTTTTCGCTATGGTTCAAAATCAATTCATTAACTCGATGGCGAACTGCTGCTTCTTGGTCAACCAAGCAAGCTTGGATATAGTTGGCGTAGCCTTTGCGCTTTTGGGTGCGCAGGTAATCGATCGCTGCATCGGTTAATTTGCCGCGTCCTGCTACCAAAGGAATTAAGCCTGCAATACCATGTTCAGGATAATCGTTTAACCATTGCCTTGCTACTTGTGGTGCCTTGGCTGTGGTGAGTAGCTCTAGCATATGGGGAGCTGCTTCGGGAGCTTTGACTAGGGCAAAGACTTCTAGTAACTCGGCAGCGATATTTTTATCAGTAGCTACAGCGATCGATTGTTTAATATGCTCTAATCCGGCGTATTTAGTATGTGCCAACCAACCTTTGATGTATTCCGGTTTATTTAAATTTAAGTTAAAAAGCTTAGGTTCTGGAAGGGTTAAGAGATCAATATCTCGCCAAGTTGTCAAAAGCCAATCTGGAGGAGATAGATCGATCGACTTTTGGGGTGGATAAGTGATGTGACGAATGGCTGTTTCCATTTATGGCTAATAGAGAAAATGTGCTCTGGGAGTGGATCGTTGATCAGTTTAGGCAACTAAGTAAAACTGCCAAGATAAAGCATCGACGCATGTCAACGAAATAATGCGGTTTTCAAGGTTTTGGCGAGGTGGGTCGATAAAAATCATCAAACGCTTCACGGGCAACAATCTAACCCACATTTGCCCCCATTACCAGCCAACTTCAAAGATCGTAATATTGCTCACAGCCACCTCCACTCTGATCGCGTAGCACCTCCCAATGAAAATCGATATAGCAGCATTACCAAAATTGATCGCTACCCCAACATTGTCCAATTAGCTGGCAGGGCGAACTACTCGAATCAATACACTGTCTAATGATATATGAGCAGTAATCGCCTCATTAATTCGAGCCGCCAAACGAGGGCGATCGGGATCGCTGGTGCAAACAATAATGCCAAAATGTTCAGAATTTAACTTATGTAGTCTAATAAAGTCTTGACGGTTGAGGGTGACAACTACCCGATTATCGCTAATTGCATAAGCTAAAACATCTTCGTCAGGTATTCCCAAATTGGCATTGCCAGCCTCTTGCACGGTTAAAACGTCATGCCCCATTGTCCGTAGTATCTCACTGATTTCACGAGGAAATTGTTCATCAGAATATAAACGTGCCATCGTTTAGGCAGCCTCATTATTGGCCTGAATTAATGCAGCTATTTCATCAGCGTAAGCGTTAGCATATACCCAAACATTAACAAGATCAGCAGCAGTGATATGAGGGTAGTCTTGTAGCAATTGAGCCTCACTAATACCAAGTTGTTGAGCTTCCACCAGCAGCCAAACAGCGATACGAGTTCCAGCAATACAGGCTTCCCCGCCACAGACTCCCGGAGTTTTGGTAATTCCTTTGCCGCTCATGCTCAGAGTTTTAGTTAAGCCTTGCACAATCTCGGCTTTGTCTGAAAGCGATAAGGTGAGAAGCTGGTGTTCGATTTCTTGACGAGTCATGAGGGCATTACCAGTGAAAGTTGGGACTAACTGTATTGTAGCAATTGGATTTAGATGATCGGCAACACACTCTATAATTTCTATAGAAACTCTAGAACCCAGCGCAAACACCATGGCCAAAGCAACAGTATCAGTTATAGGGAGCACAAACCACCTAGAACTAGAAAAAAACGACATCTTGGAGTAGTGGTGAAAATTACCAGATCCATTATAACAGCTTGATCGACAGTAAATATTTCCGCGCTAACTGTGAACACTTCTTCGCACTATCGTAGGGCATCCCTAGATCGATCGCAATCGACTTTAAACTATTCCCATTTTCTTGATGGGCAACAATCGTCGCCCACAGCAGAGCCGCATTAGCCGCCCGATCGCCCCCTTGTCGCTTTTTACTAGCCAGGAAAATTGGCTGAAGCTCAGCAACTCGTGCATCAATAGCTCTAGAATTCATCGAAATCGACAAAGCCGCTGATTTACCAACAGCAGTTAAAGACTGCGACTTTTTAGTAACAATAATATTTTTTGGCACCGCATCGGAGTTAACAATACCTTCATCATAAACATTGCTGTTCAACAATGCCTCCGACCAGCCCCAGCCAGAGCGAGTTTGCCCCAAGCCAAAAGTAACCTTATGACCAGTCCCAAAATAAGGAGCCGCCGCCACCAGTGCATGGGCAAGGTGGCTGAAATCTACCTGATACTGAGCCTTACTAGTAATGCCTAACTGAACGCTGCCCATAAACCCCGTAACCGAGCCTTGCTTCCCTGGCTGCACCTTACTCGATCGAATATTGTGTCGCAGTAGCACCACCCCTTCTCGTACCCAAATTAAAAACTCCTCATGGTCAAATTGATAGCGACTAAAAATATTCCAACGACGCAAATAACTATGAAACAAATTATCAGGAATCGGTAACGGCATATGGTTGCCATTTTTATGGAAAGCAGTAGCACTCAGAAAACTCAAATTTAGCTCATCATCAAGGTTGGTGTTATCCCAAAGAGTTTTGTAAGTGGTCGCAGCCAGATTTATTTTGTGGTGGGTGATGTCAAAAATGTTGCTACGTAAGGCGATCGATCGGGGTGGCTGCCAGTTTTTGAGAGCGGCGCAAAGGGCTTTATTGAGGGCAGTAATTTGGCAGTGATAGGTAGTAGTAGCACTGAAATTAATTGTGCGATTAGTTTGAATAGCAGGGGTTGTGCTCGAAAGAAAGCCAGAAAGGGTAAAGGCTTTCTCGGCTTGGTTATCGTGGAGTTCGGCAGAAAGATCGGGGTCGATTTGGCGGATTTGTTCGAGGAACCAAGCATGGAGCCAGTAGGTGTAGTTACTGGGCAAAATGCTGTCTTGGGTTGGTTGGATGGTTAATTCGATGCCAATGAGTTCTGGTTGTCTGAGTGCCATAAGATTTATCAATCAAAAAGGAGCATAGCTCCTCTTTGTTTTGGTGATTTAATTTGATTTAGTTAGTCGCCGGATTAGGTGATGCTGGTGTGACCACACTCGGCGTTTCAGATGGTTGTTTCTCAATTGGAGCAACAGGTTTAGCATCATCAGTTTTATCATTAGATTTATTACCTAATGGTGGTCCGACTGTAATTACCACGAAGTTATCGGGGTGCAGTAGCTCTTTGGCTGCTTGGTTAACCTGAGCTAACGTGACCGATCGAATCTTGTTAGGAAACTCTCTAATCTCATTTTCGGGCAAACCATAGACCAAGTTGCTGAGGCTAGTACCGGCCACATCATCGGCAGAGCCTAGCTCTACTGTGTAGTTACTGGCGATCGACTGCTTGGCATTATTTACCTCGGCTGCCGATAGACCCTTATTTTTCACATCCCGGATCAGTTCAATGCTTTTCTCCACTGCCAACTTGGCATTGTTGGGGTCAGTCTGCATCGAAATTAGGAATGTACCCTGGCGTTTACCAGCCGCAAAGCTGCTATAGATGCCATAAGTGAGGCCAAGTCGATCGCGGATCTCGGTGCCCAGGCGGCTAGAGAGCGTATCACCACCCAGCACTTGATTAAGAACTAAAGCCGCATAGAAACGTGGGTCTTGGCGATTGATTGCCTTATTGCCCATAATCGTTACGGACTGAGTTTTGCCCACGATTATTGGCTGAATCACCACGTTTTTAGCTGGTAGCTGAGGCTCTGCATAAGTCAGCGTTTGACTCTTAGCTTTCCTTTGCCAATTACTGAAAGTTTTTTCTAGCAACTGTTTCACAGTAGCTGGGTCGAAATTACCAACCAAAGCTATTTGGGTGTTTTGCGGTTGGTAAAGCTGACTATAAAACTGTGCTAATTCCTGGCGGTTAATTGACTTTAGACTAGCTAGAGTAGGAAAATTAGTGAAAGGGTGATTCTTGGGATAAATAGTTTGTTGGAAACGTCGTCTTGCCACCGAACTAGGGTTATCTAGCTCTGCTTGGAGAGCGGTGAGTGAACGCTGCCGACTATTGGTAAAATCCTTGGCCGGGAAATTGGCATTTTGCAACACATCCCCCAGGGTTTGAATTAATACTGGTAAGTCTTCATCAAGAGCATTACCACCGATCGTTACCCCTTCCCGACTAGCACTAAAACCTAAGCTAGCACCACGGTTTTCTAACCCCTTTGCTATCTCTAAGGCCGACTGGGAGGTAGTACCATTCATCAGGTTACTAGCAGTAAGACTAG
>JAYSRP010000069.1:0-6983 GCA_043721015.1 Synechococcales cyanobacterium
GGCGGTCTTTACGAAGGCGAGTACTAGCGCACTACCTGTTAAATGAAATCTACCGCTGGAATACTGAACCCCATGTGGATCTCCGATTTAAAAATAAAATGCCTTGGGACACAGGGAGTCTGTACGGTGGATACCTGAAATTGGCCTGCGACAGTTTTGCCCGAATGCATTCGGGCACTTGTCTGGCAGGAGTAGGGTAAGCCAAAGAGTAAGTGGGTAGAAATATACCAAAACCTCTGGAGGCTATGTAAGACCAATATTCTGGCAACAGAGTGGAGGCAGTGGCTGATGAAACGTAAAGTCTGGAATCTTGAAGCCCGCTTTCTACCGTAAGGTGAGAGCCGGGTAGTACGGAGTCTAAGATATGTCACAATGAGAATGCCATCAAAGCTTTGAGAAAACTTGGTCACTAAAAAGTCATAAAAGGTTTTGCCTCGTTGCCCAACTCCTGTCCATCAAGTGAGCTAAAATTAGACCATTAGCCAAGGTGATATTTTATGGTTGCAACCGTTACTCTCAAAATTCCTGACGAAATTTATCAGCGACTGGAGTTGAATGCCAAAGCTACACAGCGTTCGATCGAAATAAAAGCCCCCTTCTGGGTGAGCCTGCAAATCCAACGCTTGGATCAATTCCTGAGCAGCCGCCGTCGGAAGCGGTAAATCTGAAGCCATTGTCATTTCATCCCATCGATAAAGCGCAGTATCCAGGATAGCAAAGAACTTACTGACCATCCAACTCGGCTGATTCCGTTAGACTGTAATGACCACTTCGACTTCATCATGGCCAATCCACGTCTCAAAAAACTCATCGAATACCTCTATCCCTACCAGCTAACCGTCTGGCAAGGAGTCGGAGCATTATTAATCGTCAACCTGCTCAGCGTCTGGATTCCTCTGCTGATCAAAGATGCCATCAACCATCTCAAAGCGGGCTTCAATTACACCGACATCGTTAACTTAGCCCTCTTGACCATTTTCTTAGCCTCGATCGTCTGGGTGGTGCGGATGATTTCGCGCCTGCTGATTTTTGGAATCGGGCGACGAGTGCAGGCCGATCTGAAGCAGCGAATTTTTGAGCATGTTTCTAACCTCGATGGAGCCTACTTTTCTACCACCACCGTTGGTGATCTGATCAATCGATCGACCAGCGATGTAGAAAACATCATGCGCTTGATGGGCTTTTCGCTGCTGAGCATTTTCAACATTATTTTTGCTTACGCCTTTACCCTGCCTGCAATGCTGTGGATTAGTGTACGGTTGACTCTGCTATCGCTAGCTATCTATCCAATCATGCTAATTACTGTAATGCTTTTTAGCGGTAGATTGCGTGAAGAACAAGCAGCGGTACAAGAAAGACTATCGGACTTGAGTGAGCTGATTCAAGAAGATATGAGCGGCATTACCCTGATCAAAATTTACGCCCAAGAAGAAAACGAACGGCAGGCTTTCGCTCAGCTCAATACCAAAGTATTTGACTCCAACTTGCGCTTAGCTCAATCCCGGAACACGGTGTTTCCGATTATTCAAGGCTTGGCCTCGGTTAGTCTGCTGGTGCTGCTGTGGCAAGGGAGCAAGGCGATCACCAGTGGCGAAATTCAGGTGGGTGATTTTTTGACGATGATTATTTATGCCCAAAACTTAATTTTCCCCACGGCGTTACTGGGTTTTACGATTACCGCTTTCCAGCGGGGTGAAGTGAGCATCGATCGAGTGGAATCCATCATGGCTGCCAAGTCACAGATTTTTGATACCTCTAACAGCATAGATTCTGGCAAAGTGGTGGGTAAAATCACCGCCCAAAACTTATCATTTACTTATCCAGGAGCAGATCAGCCCGCGCTGCGCAACGTGAATTTTGTGATCAATCCCGGCGAAAGAATTGCGATCGTCGGGCCGATCGGTTCCGGGAAATCTACGTTAGTCAATATTATTCCTCGGCTGTTGAATGTCAAAGCAGGTCAGCTATTTGTAGATGATACCGATGTCACTGCTTTAACTTTGGAAAGTCTGCGTCGATCGATTACTTTTGTGCCTCAAGAAAGCTTTTTGTTTAGCACTACCGTTGCTAACAATATTCGCTATGGTGATCCATTAGCCGATGATACTCAGGTGGTAGCAGCGGCCAAACAGAGCCAAATTCACCCCGAAGTAATGAACTTTCCGCGCCAGTATGAAACTCTGGTGGGGGAGCGAGGCATTACGCTTTCTGGTGGGCAGCGACAGCGCACTTCGATCGCCCGAGCCTTGTTGATTGACGCTCAGATCTTGATTTTGGATGATGCGCTGTCTAGCGTCGATAACCAGACGGCAGCGACAATTTTGCAAAACTTGGCAGCAGGTACTCAACGAAAAACCGTGCTGTTTGTTTCTCACCAGCTTTCGGCAGCGGCTTTGGCCGATCGAATTCTGGTAATGGACAAAGGTGCCATTGTGCAAAGCGGTTCTCATGCTGAACTTATTGAACAGCCTGGGCTGTATCAATGGCTTTGGAGTCAGAATCAATTGGAGGAAATGTTAGCTGTCTAAACTTGGCGGTTGTCGATCAATTTCGTATCTTGAGCAATAAGATGAGATTTCATTGCTCAAGGTGGAGGAGAATTATATGGAATTAAAACCGATCGGCTTTGACTAAGGTATACCTAATAGCTGTGAGGACTAAATCAGGCTAGTCTTGAAGTGAAATAGCTCGATTAAACCATAGCTTGCAAGTTACATTTTTAGTAATCGTGAAATCAAAGAGAATTTACTAATGAAATTACCATCATCGCTGTTGACAGCTTTGGCCAGCATAACCACTATAAGTATAGTGGCGCTATCTGACTCCGCTTCCCATAAAATCTTTGCCGAAACAGTCTCCCTGCCAGCAATAGTCGCTAATGCTATATTTTCTCCAGTAAAAGTGTTAGCCAGCGGCAATTTTGTGGATTCAGAACATCCGACTAAGGGTTTAGCCGAAATAGTCATCCAGAATAATAAGAAATACCTCAGATTAAATAAAGCATTTAGAAGCGATGAAGGGCCAGATGTTTTTGTTTTGCTCCATCGGGAAGATTCACCCAAAGAATATAAAGAATCTGATTATGTCAGTTTGGGTCGTCTCCAGAAAGTAAAAGGAAAACAACTTTATAAAATCCCTAATAAAGTAGATATTACTGAATTTAAGTCGGTGGTCATTTGGTGCCGAAAGTTTAATGCCACTTTTGGCTATGCGCCTTTAAAATAGACAAATTAAGGTCGATAGATAATATCGACCTTAATTGCATTATAGCGGTTATGGTTCGGATAAAATGAATTTAGATATCTGAAAGCCTCTCTAGGCATAGATCGCTTGCACCACATTCGAGTCGGAACCGCTACATGAAAATATTTTTTTAATTTAAAGTAAAAATCATGACTCTTACTGATTGGTTGCGAATTGTCCACCCGGTTTTAGCTGTAACAGTTGTTTATCCTTTATTGGGCATAGTCATGTATTTTGCATGGCAAACGCGTCAACGAAGACTGATCACCAAAGCTGGAGCTAAGAGTAATATTGCACCTACGGCGGGCTTAGAACATGTCACGGTGGGGCGGTGGTTGACTGGAGCTGCGGTAGGAGTCGCTTTATTGGGCTTAGTACACCCGATTTTTAAAACGATCATTAAAAACCAGGTTTGGGCGAAAGCACCAGGACAAGTGATATTTATTGTGCTGATGTTTGCAGCGACGATCGGCTCATTAGCGTTCCTCTATCGAGCAAAATCTAAAATGTGGTGCATTGTCTTTGCTAGCTTAACTAGCATGGGCTTAATTGTGCTGGGTTTACAAGATGGGGTATTTCGTCGATTAGATGAATGGTTTGTTTCTCATTATTTTTATGGAACGATAGTGGCAATTTTAATGGTGATATCATTAACGATTTTGCCAGAGATTTATCGACATTTAAGCTGGCGCAAATTACACATCACTTTGAATACGATCGCATTACTTTTGTTTCTGAGCCAGGGAGTCACCGGTGCCCGAGATTTACTAGAAATCCCCCTCAGTTGGCAGGAGCCTACGGTATTTGGTTGTGATTTTGCCCATCAAACCTGTGAAACACCTCCAAAAGCTGCAAAATAGTTGATGCTCCTAAAACAGCTCAGAATAGAGTGTGGACAGATTTACTGTAAGCTAAGCTTATTTTGTTAGGTAAAAAATGCATCAACTTCTGGCAAAAATCCCCGGACAAATTTATTTGTGGTTGGCTATCCTAATTTTTGGAGCCTCTGGTTCGATCACTCGCAAGCTCACTGAAATTGGCGCGAGTCAATTTATACACGGTCACAATCCTATTTCTCTTTGCAATGTATTGTTTGTGGGCAATCTTTGTGCGCTGGGTATGATGTTGATCGTTTACCGCAGTCAGTTAACAGTAGCAAATTTCGGCGAAATCAGCAAATCTGAATGGGTGAATTTGTTAATTGTCGCCCTGCTGGCAGGTGCCCTAGCTCCGGCAGCAATTTTTCGAGCTTTGGCTCTATCACCAGTGAATAACATTATTTTACTGGGTCGAATAGAAGTCCCCTTAATTTTAATTTTGTCTGGAATCTTTTTAAAAGAACGACTACATCGTAACCAAAAGATTGGTGCTGCTGTTGTTTTAATCGGTGTTCTTGTCGCAGTTATGGGGAATCAACCCACAGTAACTTCAGCTAGTCTCACTGTAGGACAGGGCGAAATATTAACTATTATTGCTGCTGTGTTTTTATCAATATCTAACCTTATCAGCAAAACCAAACTATTGAAAATTCCGTTAGGAATTGATAGTGTTATTCGGACTGGCTTGGGTTCGATCGTCTTCTTTGTTTTGGCAGTGAAGCTCTATGGTGCAGGACATTTTATGGAGCTATCTTCGCCATTTCTTTGGCAATGGATGCTGGCCTACGGGGCAATCATTGTAGTAGTTGGCCAATCTTTTTGGATCAAAGGCTTAAAAGAATCGCCGATCGCCACTTCAGCAATTATTTCTTGCTTTCACCCGATCGCTGGGATGTTTTTTGCCTACTGGATCTTAGCAGAGTCACCGACAGCCGCTCAACTTGTTGGCAGCATCATTTTGCTGATTGGTCTATTCTTGAGTCAGGTTAAGAGTAATTTGCAAAACGTTAATAACAGCGGATTTCAAGGATTGTGAGCTGGTTTTGGCTAAAGGGGCTATTGTTTGGAACTGGGTGATTTTGAATATTTAGGGGTAGTTCACAAAAATTTACTATAAAAGTCCATAAATAACTTACTTTTCTTACCGACAGATTAAACTTATTTTGAAATAGTGATTTATAATCACACTAACCGCATTGTGATCCACAACATATACCGAAAGAGAGGTTGGCTAACATGAATGAAGAAAAGTTAGAAATAGGCAAAGAATATCCACCAGTCGGTGAAGAAGCCGAAATTCAAGCCGTTATAGATGTCACTAAAAAGAAAATGTTGGCTCAGAAAAATATTCCCCCAACTCTTCGAGATCAACATCCCAAGAGCCACGGCTATTTGGTAGGCGAATTTATTGTAGAAGAAAACATCGCCGATGAACTTAAGGTCGGAATTTTTTCCCAGCCGCGCACCTACCCAATTCAGATTCGATTTTCTAATGGAAGCAACGAGCCTAGACCTGATACTGCTGGAAATGTGCGGGGGATGGCAATTAAGATTATGGGGGTGGCAGGCAAAATGGCGATCGATACTCCAAATCATCAAGGGGAGCAAGACTTTATTTTAATTGATGATCCGGCTTTTTTTATGAAAGACGTTATTGGATATCTGAATTTTTTTGCTGCCGTAGCTACCATGAAGAAGATGAAAGAACCCACTTTCCCCTTGAATCCAGACGGTACACCTCAGCTTGAGCCAGGGATGGCTGAAAAGTTAAATCAGGCCAAAGAAGCTTTGAAAATTATTCATACCATGGAGTCAAAAACGGTATCCAATTTACTCAAAAGTACTTATTGGAGTGCCACACCATATAAATTCGGTGATGGTGCCATGAAGTTTTCAGCGGTGCCTAATAATAGTTTTACTGGTTTTGATCAAGAAGACTCGATCGATAAAGACAACTATTTACGTGATTCTATGGCCAGATATCTGGCTAATGCCGATGCCTCCTTCGATTTTAAGGTGCAGTTGCAAAAAGATGCTGATGTGATGCCAATCGAAGACCCCACAAAAGTGTGGGACGAGGGCATTTCACCTTTTGTGAAGGTTGGTACTATCAAAATCCCTAGCCAAATTTTTGATACAGAGGATTGCAGGCAAGCCGATGAAAGACAATCTTTTTCACCATGGCACGCCCTGGAGGCTCATCGGCCGTTGGGTGGGGTCAATCGCGCCCGCAAAATGTACGTAGAACTAGCTAACTTCAGGAACGAATTGAATAAGATCTAACCGGCAATCGGGGGATGATTAATTCATCGGTGTTAATTGCCCCCAGTTTTCTTAAAGTAGTTTCTTGGGCGATGCTTAAGCCCTGCACTCGATCGATCCTTGCACCTTCATAAGGACGTAGCGATCGCCAAGTAGCCAAACAATTACCTGACTCTAAGTCCCAAACTCTGATCGTTTCATCTAAGCTGCCACTAAAAATTACCGGTCGTGCTGGGCTACTCGCTGTCAGTTGCACAGTAGCAATAGTAATTGCGTGGACTAATCCCTGATGGCCTTGCAATGCTCTGAGGCATTCCCCAGTTTTAATATCCCAAATTCTAACTAGATGGTCTATTCCAGCACTAATTATCCAGCGGTCATCAGGGCTGAAATAGGCTTTGATGACCGAGCCTTGGTGTCCCAGAAAAGTATATAGACATTTTCCAGTGTCCACTGACCACAACCGAATAGCTTGGTTATAACCAGCAGTAACTAGCCACTGACCATCAGAGCTAAAAGCCACCGACCAAACGCTAGCACTATTTTGGCCTTGGAGCTGATGACAGCATTCGCCGGTCGCAACGTCCCAGAGCTGAATAA
>JAYSRP010000070.1:0-3431 GCA_043721015.1 Synechococcales cyanobacterium
GGACGGGTTATGGGGCAATTATTTGTTTGGTATTGGCGTTAGTGGCCAGACCGTTGAGTAAGCTGTGGCCAAGATTAATGAGCTATCGGCGATTATTGGGAGTGGGGGCAGCGGTGCTATCGATCGCCCACACTCTTCATGTGATTGTTCATGGTTGGGATTGGAACTGGGGAGCTTGGGCTTTTATGGTGCCCAGTCAACAGGTGGGCATCTTAGCGGGCTGCGGATCTTTGGGCTTGTTGTTACCAGCGGCGCTCACTAGCTTCGATCGCGCCCAGGTCTATTTAGGTCATAACTGGCGGCGTTTGCACCTGTTAGGAGTTCCGGCGCTGATGCTGGCCACCAGTCACGGGATTTTGACCGGGGCGAGTTATTTTGGCACGGTACAAGTAACTTTTGATCATCAGGTTCGATCAATTATTTTTCTAGCGGTAATCTTACTGGTGCTACTAATTCGCTGGCGGTGGCTATGGTCGCTGTTAGCAGCCGCAAAGTTTTATACTCCACCCAATTCTTCTGGTGATTCATAGCAGGCTGATGGGTAATAGAGTGCCAACTTTGCGTTAATATCCTGATTGTTCGCCGCTTTTGGATGAGAAATTTTATGGCTCGCTACGATGTATATGGACTAGGTAATGCTCTGCTGGATGTGGAATGCGAAGTGGAGACATCGGTATTGGCTGAGCTAGGCATCGATAAAGGTGTCATGACTTTGCTTGATGAAGAAAGTCAGAACAAAATTTTGCAGCATCTGGGTAATAAATCTACTAAAAGAACCTCTGGTGGCTCGGGGGCAAATACCATTGTGGCGGTTAGCCAATTTGGTGGCAAGGCGTTTTATTCTTGCAAAGTTGCTCAAGATGAGCCAGGTGAGCATTATTTGAAAGATTTACAGGACTGTGGCGTTGAGACTAATCTCAATTCAACGGGTGTCGGCGTTACGGGCAAGTGCTTAGTTTTTGTGACTCCCGATGCCGATCGGACTATGAATACCTTTTTGGGGATTTCTTCTAATTTGGCGGTGAGTGATTTGGTGCCAGAGGCGATCGCCGACTCTACGTATACCTATATCGAAGGCTATTTGGTGACGGGAGAAACTACTTTAAAGTCGGCAATTAAAGCGCGAGAACTTGCTGCTGCTGCTGGTCAAAAAACTGCTTTGACTCTCTCTGATCCCAACATGGCTAAGTTTTTTAAACAGGCTTTGCTAGATATTGTCGGGCCGGGGGTTGATCTGCTATTTACTAACGACGCTGAAGCATTCGAGATGGCCGGTACTCAAGATTTAGGGGTGGCGATCGAGTATTTAAAAACTCTGGCAAAAACTTTTGCAATTACTTTAGGGGTAAAAGGTTCACTAATTTTTGATGGGGAGAAGTTGTTAGAAATTGCTCCGTTTCCAGTGAAGGCGATCGATACGGTAGGTGCTGGTGATATCTATGCGGCTGGTGTATTATATGGCATCACCAATGGTTTAGACTGGGCAACAGCCGGACGATTGGGTTCGATGGCTTCGGCTAAGCTGGTGACAACGTTGGGGGCACGGATGGCGACTACTGATGTGCAGGATTTGTTGTCTAAACTGTGATTTGGATGATTGAATGATGGACTGTGATTTTTTTTCGTACTATAATCACAGCCCATCACAAAATCTGATAAATCACAGTTTAGACAAATGCTCAAAAACCGATTTATCTCCAATATCTGGAGGAATAGCTTGGATAACTTTGCGGAATGCGAAAACCAGGAACAAGCCAGCCCATGCTACCAACATAGCCTGCTCGATCGACACCGGTAAAAAAGAAAACATGTGTCCCAACAACAGCACCGGCAACAGTGGAGTCAGCAGCTTGGTTTCTAACCGACCAAAACAAAATCCTTCCTTAAAAAAGATGCCGGTCAGAGCAGCGAACACAAAGCCCACTCCCAAAATTGAGAAAGGTTGTTGATAAACAAAAACGGCCAAAGGTTCAGCACTATAAACCGTAAAAACTACAGCCGAGATCGATCCAATTAGCCAAAACAACTGCAAAACCCGATGCAAAACTTTGAAATAAATATGAATTGTCCAGAGGCTCAATCCTAAACCTGCGCTGAATAACATAAATAATGGAGTGAGTAGTTTCAAGACCAGTGGGTCATTGCCAATTCCCAGAATCAGGGCTACACCGATCGCAAAACTCAATCCAGAGATCGCCAACCCAGTGCGATATAAAATCACCTCTCTTCGATCGGCATCAGTAATAGTAAATTCACCAAATTGACCCTGGTAAACCGGACTCATCATAGTATTCATAGATTTTGCCTCCACAGCTCGCAGTATCCATTATACCGCCAACCTTTCAGATGCTATTTTCTGGTCGTCAGACTCCGCTAAGCTAAGAAAAACCCCGTGACTGCCATGAAAGGAAAATCTTTGCCGCCTAACCTGATTATCATCTTGGGCAAGTTTATCTGGACAACCATGTGGCAGCTCATGATGTCTAAACTAGCCCCGCGCGATCGCACCGGAGCCTATTTAAGACCAGCCAGCGAATTTCATCACCAAATTGGCGATGAGCAATATCCGGCGGCGATCGATCGATATCATCTCTATGTGGGCATGAGCTGCCCTTGGGCACATCGGACATTGGTAGTGCGGGCACTAAAAGGACTGGAGAATGCTGTATCGGTGACAAAGGTGATGGCTTCGGCGGAATCTGGGGGGTGGGTGTTGCCAGATGGGAGCCAGACTCTAGCTGATATTTATCGATCGGCTCAACCAGATTATCAGGGGCGTTGCACAGTGCCGATGCTGTGGGATAAGCAGACTAAGGCTATTGTGAATAATGAAAGCGCCGAAATTATTGTGATTTTGAATTCGGCTTTGAATGAGTTTGCCCAGCATTCAGGGCTGGACATGTATCCCGAAGATTTAAGAGCGCAGATTGATCAGTGGAACGAAAAAATCTATGGCTCAGTGAATAATGGCGTGTATCGCTGTGGCTTTGCCCAAACCCAGGCGGCCTATGACTTAGCCTGTGAGGAATTGTTTACGATGCTGGCTGAACTCGATCGATCACTAGCTACCAGTAGATATTTATGTGGCGATCGGCTGACTCTGGCTGATGTGCGATTGTTCACGACCCTAATTCGGTTTGATATTGCTTACTTTGGCCTGTTTAAGTGCGATCGGCAGCGCATCCAAGACTATCAATATTTAGGGGCTTATCTGCGGGATCTCTATCAGCATCCGGGGATTGCCGATACCTGTGACTTAGAGAGTATCAAGCGAGATTACTATGGCAACTTGTTTCCATTAAATCCTAGTGGCATTATTCCTGCTGGCCAAGGATTTGAGGGTTTGTTACAGCCGCACAATCGAGAATGAAGTGTGGCATTATAAGCATGAAATCCACGCACAATTCCACCCATGACCGTTACCCTCACCA
>JAYSRP010000071.1:0-18105 GCA_043721015.1 Synechococcales cyanobacterium
ATGCTGTGATTCTGACTGAGGCTTAAGCTAACCAAAATGTACCTTGCTTTCGCTCACTATCAACAAAAAATTATTAAAACTTAAGCCTGAGTAGTTACAGCAAATCAGTGGAACTGTCCCAGTGTAAGCAAAAGCATTGATAATAAACTCTCTCCTTCTTGCCATAGAAATTGGCTAATACTGTTTCGCACTCAGCTACAGGAGCAAATAACTCTCTTAGCTTTACCTTAGCCCCCCACTCACGTAGACGACCAGGGCTGCGCTTTCCTGGTAGATGCGAAAATTGTGCATAAGCTACAGTGGTGATTCTGACTCGACTGATTAGATTTAAGGTATGCTCACGAAAAGGTTGTATGACATTAATAGCTGCATAGTAAGCATCTAGTAATACATAGCTGTTTTGAGCTGCAAATTGTATGCATAAAGTTGCCATCTTATCTACTAAAGTACCGTCAGCATTCTCTTCTATCGGTTCTATCCCGTCATGCATTTGGATGATAATTGGCACAGCGAACAGGGCTTTATCTGAACCCAGTAATAAGCCAAAGGCACTGAAGTAGTGACCACGAAACCATTCTGGCTTGTTTACGTCTTCTGATTCTTGGTGAAGACCTTTGACACCAGGCATTTTGAGTCCTTCTTTACCAACTTTGATCCCATCACCCACATATACTTTTTGTCCATTAAGTTGATGTGTCATGGGATGTCGCTCCAGCCATTGGCTCCACTGATAGCAAAGTTGTTCAATCCGAAATGCTTTGGAGTGGAACCAGTGGAGTGACTGATGGTAATAGCTTTCACTCAATCCTAATGCATTAAGGTAACTCGTTACTGCTGGTGGCTGAGTTGTCAGCAAAACTCCCCATAGTAGAAGGACAAACCACTCGAATGTGGCCTTCCGTTTAAATGCTGGACGCATTTCTAGGATGATTTGCTCTAAACGGCTATAAAGTTCCATAATTGAACAGGCTGAGCTTTAGTTATGTTTCAGCCATTTTCGGGCATTCCATGCCTTTAAGGGTAGGAATGTTCTTTTTTCTCTACAAAAAACTTCGCACTGTCCAGTTTGTAAGTTGCTCACATCAATTACCTCGCATAGGTTCCTTTATCCTACTACCAAAGAGGCAGAGGCAGCTTACTTCGGCATAGAATGCTGGGTTTTGATCGAGATTAAGATATAAACTGTGAAAAGTAATGTTTGGTAGATAAAATCATGGCTTTTACTGACTTCAAATCGGCAGATGAGGTGCAAAAAGCTTACCAGGTAAGATATGTGGAAAAAGATTTCATCACATTTATACCCAAAAGTTTGCCCGAATATTTTGTCCGCGAGTTTGAGTTTGATCGAGAAAATTTTGATGTTTTCGGTTCAGAGGCTTCGCGCTGTGAGGCAGTAATTTATCCGATTTTGCGCGAGGCTTGCAAAGGTTTTATTAAAAACTACTCACTCTGGAGTCATAAGTCGATTACCGCAGATGCCATTTTGACCGGCACCCCAGATTATGTAGTTGCCAAGCGATCGCCACTCGGCAAGAATGTATTAGACTTTCCGCTGGTTGTGATAGCAGAGGCCAAGCAAAATGATTTTGGGCGGGGTTGGGGTCAATGTTTGGCGGAGATGATTGCGGCACAGCGGCTCAATGGCGATAAGCAGTTGGCGGTCTATGGCATAGTGACTGATGGAGAAACCTGGCAGTTTGGCAGACTGATCGAAGCAGTATTTACCAAAAATATTGCAAGGGTGAGCATTGATCGGCTGGAGGAGGTTTATGGAGCAGTATTTGGTTTAATTGAGCTGTCGGTGAACGAACTACCATAGCTTTGACAGTCGTAGAACACCCGCTAGACTAAAATTTTATCTTTTTTTCCTAGTAAAAGTATCCGTAAACATCATCAAAATCCCCCCGATCGAAATCACGATCGCCAGACCGCCAGCAATAGCATTGAGCACTTCTTCGTTAGGCATAAGACTTTACCAAGAGTAGGAATCCTGAAAATTATAAGGCATTCAGCTAAAATCGCCGACCAATGAAAGCATATCTTGATAGCTTTGGGGATCGATTCGAGGGATAATCTCTAGAGAGCAGAAAAATCGATCGACCCTATGGATATCAAACGCGGCTTCGTTGCAGCAATCGGCAACACTCCCCTCATTCGCCTGAACAGCTTCAGCGATGCCACCGGCTGCGAAATTTTAGGCAAAGCCGAATTTCTCAATCCGGGCGGCTCTGTCAAAGACCGGGCGGCTCTATATATCATTGAAGATGCTGAACGGCGGGGTTTACTGAAACCTGGTGGCACTATAGTGGAAGGGACTGCTGGCAATACTGGCATTGGCCTTGCGCATATTTGCAACGCCAAAGGCTATAAGTGCCTGATTGTGATTCCTGAGACTCAATCGATCGAGAAAATCGAAGCCCTGCGCACCCTCGGAGCCGAAGTTCGCACCGTGCCCGCTGTGCCCTACGTGAATCCAGAAAACTACGTCAAAGTCTCGGGCAGACTGGCCGCCGAGATGGAAAATGCCGTCTGGGCCAACCAGTTTGAAAATTTAGCCAACCGCAACGCCCACTACGAAACCACCGCCGCTGAAATCTGGGCACAGACCGATGGCAAAGTAGATGGTTGGGTGGCAGCCACCGGTACTGGTGGCACCTTTGCAGGGGTAGCAATGTTTCTGAAAGAGAAAAATCCTCAGGTGAAAAACGTGCTGGCCGACCCCAAAGGTAGCGCTCTTTACAGCTATGTCAAAACCGGTGAACTGACCATGGAAGGTAGTTCCATCACCGAAGGTATCGGAAATAGTCGAGTTACTGGCAACATGGTTGGGGTGCCGATCGATGATGCCATCCAGATCAATGACCAAGAATGTGTCGATGTGGTTTATCAGCTCCTGCGCCAAGATGGCTTATTTATGGGTGGCTCGGTGGGCATCAATGTTGCTGCCGCAGTAAGATTAGCTAAACAAATGGGTCCTGGACACACGATTGTCACAGTACTCTGTGATGGTGGGGCACGTTACCAATCCAAACTATTCAATGCCGAGTGGTTGGCCACCAAAGGTTTACGGGTTTCCGGCTAAAAAAACGCTCCTGACCCATCGCAAAACATTTAAAACATCATGGAAGAACTTTTATACCTAGAAATCCCCACTCCCGAACTCAGTAAAGTTCAAGACTGGCTGCAAACCCAGTGGTCAGTTGCTGGCAAGGTGGCGACCGATTCAGGAGTAAAAGTAGCTTTAGGGACTGGTGAACTGTCAGTGTTTCTGTGGTCTTTGCAGCGCACCACCTATCTAAAAGTATTTCGCTGGGCGAAGCAGCCGATCGCTGGTGAACAAAGTATTTTACGAAGTTTAACCACCGAAATTCGATCGGCTTTTCCCCATCACTATCCGCAGTTGCCCGTCATTGATCTCAGCGATAAATCTATCTTTGAGGCGATCGCTCCCTTTTATCCCAAAACTGCCGAATATTTCCAAAAAATGCCCAAAGGCGAGGCCGATTTACAGCGAGTATACTGGTGGGAAAAACGCTGGCGGGAGAGTGTCCACAATCCTCAGCAGCCCAAGCAGGTAGTTTTTCAGAGCAATAATAACACCAGCCCAGACTACGATTTGATTTATATCGGCGGTGCTTTAGGAGTGATCCATGCAGCGGTGATGGCCAAGATTGGTTATCGGGTGCTGCTGTTAGAGCGTTTACCCTTTGGCCGCATGAATCGGGAGTGGAATATTTCCCGCGATGAGTTTCAGCGCTTGATCGATTTGGGCTTGTTTACTGCCGCTGAATTTGAGAGCCTGATTGCCCGCGAATATGTGGATGGCTTTAGTAAGTTCTTTGATGCCAATAACCCAATAAAGCTGCAATCTAAGGTGTTAGCGACTCCTACGGTGCTAAATATTTGTATTGATGCTGAAAAACTATTGAGAGTTTGCGGTGATAAACTGCGGGCAGCCGGTGGCGAAATTTGGGATGAAACAGAGTTTCAGCGAGTAGATGTGACTGGTAAAGCTGCTACCGTGACAGCGACTTATTTGCCTGATGGCAGTCAGCGGATAGCTAATGGCAGATTAGTGATCGATGCTATGGGTACTGCTTCGCCGATCGCCTGGCAGCTCAATGGAGCCGGGACTTTCAACAGCGTTTGTCCCACCGTAGGTGCGGCTATTTCTAAGGGATTTGCCCCCGAGGTCTGGGATGCCAAGTATGGCGATGTCTTATTCAGTCACGGCGATATCTCCCGAGGCCGTCAGCTAATTTGGGAGCTGTTTCCGGGTGACGGTGATGAGATTACGGTCTATCTGTTTCACTACCATCAGGTCAATGCCGAAAATCCCGGTTCGCTACTAGAAATGTATGAAGATTTCTTTACCATTCTGCCAGAGTATCGCCGCTGCGATATGGAAAAAATGGAGTGGCGCAAACCGACTTTTGGCTATATCCCTGGCCACTTTACTACTGGCAGCAAAGATCGGACTATTGCCTTCGATCGAGTGCTGGCGATCGGTGATGCAGCATCTTTGCAATCTCCTTTAGTCTTCACCGGCTTTGGCTCGTTGGTACGCAATATGCCTCGCCTCACCCATTTATTAGATACGGCTCTGACTCACGATCTGCTCACTGCTGATGATTTAAACTTGGTCTGTGCTTATCAAAGCAATGTGGCAGTTACCTGGATGTTCTCCAAAGGAATGATGGTGCCCACCGGACAGCATTTACCACCCCAGCGGGTAAATGTGATGCTGAATAATTTCTTTGGTCTGTTAGCTAATGAAGAACCAGAAGTAGCCGATATTTTTATTAAAGATCGCACCGATTGGTTGACTTTTAATCGGTTGGCCTTAAAAGCTGCTTGGCAAAACCCAGCGTTGCTACTGTGGATTTGGCAAATGGCTGGCACCAAAGATTTACTGCGCTGGTTGGTGAGTTATTTTAATTTTACTATGGCAGCATTGGTTAATTTCTGCTTTGGTAGTTGGGTGCCAGGATTAGCTTGGCGGTGGCAGAGTTCGATCGAAAGTCAAAGCCCTCGCCAATGGCTACGACTATTGTCTTGGGTCTACACTTTACGCGGTGGGGGCCAAAATACCAAAGCTCGCTGGAAAATTCCAATGCCAGTAACGGCAACTAAAACTACTGAAGACACCAGAGTTCTCAGCTAAATAGTCATTTTGTAGTTAATCTATGTGATTGCGCCGCAATTAGTAGATCTAGATCACAACTTCTAGCCTGTTTTCAGCAATTCACAGCAGATGATAGTCTGGCTTTCAGCCATTTACTCATAGTAAAAAAGCCTAGTAACAAGATAAGGTATGGTGAGGCCGTTTCTAATTTTCAATTTGACTAAGGCATGAGGCAGCGTTAATGGGTATTCCCCGCAAATCGTCTACAGAACAGCATATTCCAGAATCCAAGACTTCTAAAAGATCAGAGGTTCCAGATTTTTCTGATGAATCGACGATGTTTACTGATAATTCTAGGTTTGCGAAGGTTTCCCGGCTTTTTATCAGATCGAGAGAATTCAGCGAGACTAAGCTATTTAAGAATTACCGAGAATCGATCGATATAGATTTAGTTCGTTACCTCAAAGCCATACAACGCCATTGGCTGCCCGCTGCCTCGGTTTTTTTTGCCTCGGTTTTGCTGAGCGCTGCTGCTACGACCAGGTTAAAACCTTCATATGAAGCCGTTGGCAAGCTGCTTTTTAAGGCTCCCTCCTTTAATGTGGTGGGCAACAGCCTACTGCCCAGTTCTCAAGAAGGAGCAGGGGATTTAAAGCCCTTGGTATCAACCCAAAACCCGATTAGTACTCAAATGGAGGTAATTTCTTCGCCATTTGTTTTACAAAGAACCATCGATAAATTACAGCTCAAAGACCCTAAGGGTGTACCGTTAGAAATCGGCGCACTAGAGAGAGGACTCAAACTGCAAATTGTCGGCGGTGCCGACGTGCTCAAGATCACGTACAAAAGTGGCACCCCAGAAGAAGCCGCTGCTGTAGTTAATACCATTATTGATACTTACTTAGAACACGATATTTTGGTCAACCGAGGCGAGGCAAAAGCAATTCGTTTGCTGATGGCCAAGCAAATTCCGGCAACTAGACTTGCTGTAGAAGGTGCCGAACAAGCCATCCGAGTATTCAAACAGCAAAATAACATTGCTAATCTCTCCGAAGAAACCAAATCAGCCGTAGCGGCGATCGGCAATTTGGATGCCCAAATTAATAATGCTCAGGCTGAGCTAGAGCAGTTGACAGCTCAAACCAGTAAACTGCGTCAGCAAGTCGGTCTAAACCCCGAAGATGCACTGGCAGCCAGTGCTATCAGCCAGTCACCGGCTATCAGAGCAACTCTTGCTGATATCCAAGAGATCGATCGAAAGTTAGCAAACAAACGAAGCGTGTTCAAAGATTCCAACCCAGAAATTGTCGATCTGGAATCCAAGAAAACTAACTTCAAAAATATATTGCAACGACAGATTGCCCAAGCAGGCAATTTGGCTGTCACACCCAGCACCCAAAATCGAGAGGTGCCCCAAATCAATGAACTCAGACAGTCATTAATTAATGAATTCCTCAAATCAGAAGTACAACGATTGGGCTGGGTTCAAAGGCTGACTTCCCTGCGGAATTCTAGAATGCTTTACGAACAGCGAGTCAAGACACTGCCGCAATTAGAACAACAGCAGCGGGAGCTAGAAAGAAGACTAGAAGTACCTCAAAGTACCTATCAAACTATCCAGAAAAAAGTCCAGGAATTGCAACTAGTAGAAGA
The DNA here is from genome assembly GCA_043721015.1 of Synechococcales cyanobacterium. GTDB lineage: Bacteria > Cyanobacteriota > Cyanobacteriia > Cyanobacteriales > Chamaesiphonaceae > JAAFHZ01. The sequence goes on from JAYSRP010000071.1 coordinate 6,779, forward strand.
TGACAGTAAATCTACTGCCCGAATAATTAATAAGGCTACTGCTCCCAAAGAGCCAGCCCCATCGATGGAATCCTTTATTGTATTTTTGGGTGTGCTTTTGGGCGCATTTTTAGCTACATCGCTAATTGTTTTGCTAGAGCTTCGTCTGAACTCCAAAAATCTTGCGCTTGAGAAAGCTAAAAAGCAGAAAAAAGCTAAGAGTAAACCTGGTGAAAGTACCATCAGTGAGATAAAATCAATCAAAAATAAGGTTTCACATCTGGCTTCAGTTCGTAAACAATAATTACTTTAAGGAAATGTCTCCGCCATTATTTAGTCGAGAATGCCAGCAACTATGAATAACAAACTCTTGATTCTGGCGGAAAAAATATTTGTAATTACTTCTTTTGTTCACTACTCTGGCGGTCCATTATTAGTAATCTTTTCAGGTGGAATCAGTGAGGGTGAGGCTGGTGACGATCCAACAAGTTTTGCCTTAATTAATATCTTATTTTCAGTAATTTATTTGATTGCTTTTGGTCTAATGGCTTTACGTTGGAAGAAGGTGATCCCAGTAATTTTTAATGGCAAATTAGTTTGGCTGTTATTAGTATTTGCCGCTTGTTCTTACTTTTGGTCAGCAGTGCCTGATATTACCAAAACTCGGGTCATAGCCTTGACTGGCACCATGATCTTCTCTCTATATATTACTAGTCGCTATACTCTTAAAGAACAATTACAGTTATTAGGTTGGACTTTTGGGGTAATTGTAATTACTAGTATTGTTTTTGCGGTGCTGCTGCCCAAATTTGGACAGATGGGTGGAGTGCATACTGGAGCTTGGCGGGGCATCTATAACCATAAAAATGTCCTTGGTAAAATGATGGTGATTAGCACCATGGTATTTGCTTTGCTTTCATTACAAGCTCAAAAACATCGATGGATTTTATGGGGTTTATTAGGATCTTCTATGATGTTGATCTTACTATCTAGAGCTTCATCTCCGTTACTAAACCTGATTATTTTAGCTGGGGTCTTAGTTATTCTGTATGTTTTTCAATGGAAATATATTGTTATGGTTCCAGTTTTAATTGGCATATCATCACTTGGCACAATTATTTATACATTGGTTACAGCTAATGCCGGACAAGTTGCCGGAGTCTTTGGTAAAGATTTAACTCTCACTGGACGCACCAATTTTTGGCCATTGATGCTAGATAAAATTCGAGACAACCCTTTTACGGGCTATGGTTTTGGGGCATTTTGGCAGGGGCTAGATGGTCCCTCTGCTTATATTTGGAATGCTTCGACATTCAAAGCACCTAATGGTCACAATGGCTATTTAGATCTTTGTCTAGAATTGGGACTAATTGGCCTCTCACTTTATGCCATTCAATTTTTTATTGGGTTTAGAAAAGCCCTAGAAAATGTCAGGATAGTCAAAACTTCAGACGGCTTTTGGCCAACCATATTATTTTCTTACATTATTCTGGCAAATCTCACCGAAAGCTCCCTAATGCTGCAAAACAACTTTCTATGGGTGATGCAGGTATCTACTTTTCTCTCTCTCAACAGCCACCGATCGAAAAAAAAAAGAACTTACGTACTCGAAGAGATATAATCTTCAAAACATTTTTTTATAAAATACAATGCTTACTCAAAACCGTAGTTCAGTTATCAAAATATTAATGTTTGGCACCGGCTTGGATGTCAAAGGTGGGGTGACATCTGTTGAGAAACTAATTATCAACAATGCCCCAGTACAGCTTCGGATCAATCATGTTGCAACGATCGAACAAGGTTCAGCATCTCATAATATCTTGGTCTTTTCCCGAGCAATTCAAAGTTTAATTTTGACAATACTACGTAAAGATGTTGATATTATACACATCCATTTCTCTGAGCGAGGTAGCACCTTAAGAAAGTCAATTTTAATACTTATCTCTTCCCTTTTTCGCCAATCTATTATTCTTCATGCCCATGGTGCAACCTACAAAGAGTTCTATACCAGATTGCCCCAATTTATAAAGAGTATCTTAGTTTCTCTGTTTAAAAAGTGCCGAATTATAGTTTTGTCTAAGAGCTGGCAAAATTACTACATGGATGAATTTTCTCTTGCTAGTAGTAAGGTCTCGGTGCTGTACAACCCGGTAGAACTACCGGCAACTGTGCCTGATAGAAAAGGGCGGCAGCGTCTGAAGTTTATTTTTTTAGGGCGAATTGGCAAACGCGGTGGAGCCTTAGATATTGCGCAATCGTTGGTTTCTTTTCCCAAACAAGATAAAGGTGCTTTCGACCTGATCAATGCTTTTGCAGCCTTGTCTGAAGTTGATCGCCATCATGTGGAGCTAGTCCTAGCGGGCAATGGAGATTTGGCGGCGGCCAATCAGCTCGTTGCAGACTTAGATCTTACCGACAAAATCACTATTTTAGACTGGCTAGATGCTGAACAGCGAGACAAACTGCTGGCTGCTGCTGATGCTTTTATTTTGCCTTCTTACAACGAAGGATTACCCATGTCGATGTTAGAATCTATGGCCTGGGGTTTACCGGTAATCGTGACACCAGTCGGTGGTATTCCAGAGGTAATTATCGATCATCAGAATGGATTGCTGGTAGAACCAGGAGTCCAAGACCAGTTGGTGGCAGCGATGCAATCTCTCATTAGAGATGAATCTTTGCGCTTATCATTGGGAGCTGCTGGTCACAATAGCGTGAAAAGTTTAAATATTCATAATTACATGGAATCATTGTCTGATCTTTATACTTCAGCTATTCAGGAAAAATAATGTGATAATAAATGGCATTGATCTGACCTAATGATTCTGACCTAATGATGGAGTGGCACACACAATGGAATTGCAGTTTGCACATATGCCCATTCTAGAATATCGACATATAGTCGGTATGAGAGTAGATGCTACCACTTATAACGATGCCACCGCAAGAATTATTGCGGGGGCTAAGGTGGCTAAAAGTGCCTATGTCTGCGCCTCCAATGTCCATATGACCATGGAAACATATGACAGCCCCAAATTTGCTGATGTTGTCAACAGTGCAGATTTAGTGACTCCTGATGGAATGCCTTTAGTGTGGGGTTTGCGTAGTTTAGGGGTAAAAAATGCGGTGCGAGTTTGTGGGCCAACTCTGACTTTAACAGTCTGTGAGGCAGCAGCCCAAATGAATCTGCCGATCGCCCTCTATGGCGGCACCAGCGAAAGCCTAGTGGCTTTTACAGATTTTTTAAAAAATAAGTTTCCTTCGATCGACATTGCTTGCCAAATTTCCCCGCCCTTTCGGCCAGTGACCAAAGAAGAAGACGAAGCCTACACCAAACAAATTGTGGACTCTGGGGCGCGCATTTTATTTGTAGGAATTGGCTGTCCTCGCCAAGAGATTTGGATGTCAGAACATCGCGGACGCATTCCGGCTGTCATGCTAGGGGTAGGAGCCGCCTTTGATTTTCACTCTGGGAGGATCAAACAGGCACCGGGTTGGATGCAGAAAGTTGGTTTAGAGTGGTTGTTTAGACTCCTGATGGAGCCAAGACGTTTGTGGAAGCGCTATTTTAAGCATAACCCCCGCTTTATAGCTTTCTTTTTAATACAACTAGTTAAAAGCCGTTTTGGGAAGTAAGTTTTTGTTATGACTAAATACCTCTATGATCAAAAACCTGTTTTGATCGCAACATTCTTACTGGCTGGCGGATACACCATCCAAAATATGGCTCAGGGAGAAAATCATCGAACCAACCTAGCAGCAGAATTACCAGCACCCAGAATAGCTATTAGTAAGACCCCAGGAAACAAATATTATGTGGATATATCTAAAGGTAACGATGCAAATAATGGTCGATCGGAGAAACTCCCATTCAAGACAATCAACAAAGCCAATGGGCAAATAATTGCCGGAGATACCATCTATATCAAAAATGGTGTTTATCTTGAAAATATTACCATCAAGCAATCTGGTACCGCCAACAGTCAAATTTCATTCCAGGCTTTCCCCGGTCATAAGCCCTTTATCAAAGGGACACAGGATGGCACTTTTAAAATTGAGGGGAATTATATTAAAATCATGGGATTTGAAATCACCTCTACCGTAGATGGCTCAGGGATTCATGTCGGCAGTGGCAATCATCACACCCAGATTTTTAAAAATGAAATTCATGATTCTGGCTGTGGGGGCGTATCTGGCCAAGAAACAGACTATTTGCATATAGAAAGCAATATTATTTATCGCAATTCCTTCAGATCACCTTTCTTATGCAGTGGCATCTCTATTTATCAAGCTGTACCATTTGATACAAAGCCGGGGTTTCATAATATCATCAGAGGAAATACTTCTTATGCCAACGAAAACAAAAGAGCCAAAGAAGATGGCATGGTTACTGATGGAAATGGAATTATTATTGATGATTTTCGTCATACCCAAGGTCAAAAAAAGTTATCTAAATATACTGCTGCAACTTTAGTTGAAAACAACATCGTTTTTGATAATGGCGGCAGGGGAATCCATGTTTTTCAAAGTGACAATGTGGTAGTAAGAAACAATACCGCCTTCAAAAACCTCAAGTCCAGTAATTTACATGGAACCACTAATGGCGAACTCAGTGCCTTTTTTAGTTCCAATATTTGGTTCTATAACAACATTGCCTATGCAGCGAATAGCTCCAAAAAAACATTGGTAAATGACTATTCTTCAGATAATATTTGGGATTATAACCTGTCCTATAACGGCACGATTTTCTTTGGCTCAGGCAAATCCAGTGGCACTCTAGGTAAACATAATTTGATTAATGTTTCTCCCTTATTTATAAATCCTTCGATCGCTGCTAACAAAGCAAACTTTCGCCTCCAAGCCAATAGCCCCGCTATTAAAGCTGGGACATCTACCAATGCCGCTCCGATCAACTTCACCAGAAAAACTAGGGCAGCGGGTGTTAAGCACGATATTGGTGCCTATGACATGAATTGAATGGATACAGAGGAGCAAAATCGACTGTGCCCATTCGTCTAACACCGCTCCCAGCCTCTGCAAAAGTCATTAGGGCTCAGCTTAAGAATCGCATTCCTGATGGATTGCTGAATTATTTAATCTTTTTATCACAAAAATCGAGCCAAATTGCTGAGGTTAAATTAAAATAGGAACCATCCTGAAGAAAACAAAGTCCAGAGACCCTGAAGCTAATCGAATGCTGCACAATCATTGGAATTTGTCAGTGACTTTGTTTGTGATCATAATTTTAGTGATTTTAGTCACATAGTAAAAAGGTTATAACCACATAAACGTAGCGATCTGAATCACCTAAAAGGTAGATCTGTAGTCGTTAAAAGTATTTGCAAATCAAATGACATGAAGATATTTTTGATTTTGTCAATTGGAATTCGTTCATTACTTATTCGCAGAAGCTCCTCCTAGAGGGGTTTCAGGAATAGCCGCTGCGGCTTTTTGTACGGAGTAGGTGTCAGAAGAATTATTGAATTACCACTTCTGATGACATTTTTGACTAATCCCTATTCTGAGCATGGCTTTGCCCTAGTCTCCTTTTGCATTTTTTAATTTTATAGTGATTAGCCTGATTATCATCCTCCTATAAGAGGATGATAATCTCTAAATTGACTCAGGATGGAACCCTACGTAAAAAGTCGCAATTTGCTATTCTCTGTTGACAGTACAAGCCAGCTTCGACTAATAATTATAGCGTGCAATCAAAATACTACTTCTTCAGGGTCGGCTCAAAATAATCACTATTTTTTCTTGACTGGAATTGACGGATGAACGCTTTCTTAAGAGCTTTTAACTGGCATGGCATCAGTGAATTTGATTTATCATTTACAGTTAGTGTCTTGGTAGCTATTTTTGTCATTTTAAAAATATATTTATAAAAACAACTGGGTATCATGCCATGATGCAATCTTATTCATCTACCAAATTTTCTGGATACAAAGTAATTAAAGCCATCCGGCTACAAAAATCGCTTCTTACAAAAGGCCCCCAATGGGATGTGCTATATGATATTGCCAATGTGGCTAAAGGCTATTTTATCAAGCGATTGATGGATTTTTGTTTAGCAGCTTTTTTTATCGTGCTTTTTTTTCCGTTGTATCTATTGATAGCAATAATCATCAAAATTGATTCTCCTGGTGCGGTATTTTATAAAGAAACTCGAATGGGGTTTCATGGTAAGAAATTCAAGATCTGGAAGTTTCGCACCATGCAAAGTGATGCGGAGAAGTTACAAGAAAGTCTAGAGCACTTGAATGAAATTAAAGACGGGGTTAGCTTCAAAATCAAAAATGATCCCCGAATCACTCGTTTTGGCAGGCTGTTACGTCGTTCTAGCCTAGATGAGCTGCCACAAATGATCAATGTCATTCGAGGTGAAATGAGTTTAGTTGGCCCTCGCCCTTTTAACATGCGGGATGTGAGCAAATTTGCTGACCATTATTTTTTTAGATACGAAGTCTTACCTGGAATCACTGGTCTGTGGCAGGTTTCTGGTCGATCGAATGTTTTGAATTTTGATAGGGTGATCGAGCTTGATATTCATTACATCAAAAATTGGTCTATCTGGCTTGATATCAAGATTTTGTTAAAATCAGTCAAAGTGGTCTTGTCCGCAGAGGGAGCTTACTAGCCAATGATAGGGAGGCTAGTAAGCGAGATTTTTGGTATAATGGCAAAGAAACTGAATTATCCTAATACCGATGCAGTTTCAATAAACCGCAAATATTTTTGTTTCGATATCCTCCCAATGGCTATTTATAGGTTGGGTTGAGAGTCATAATTCCTAACCATGAAAAACTCGCTAGACAGTTCAATCAATGTCATGATTTCTGTGGTTATTCCAGCGTATAACAGCGCTAAGTATTTACCAGAAGCCATTGATAGTGCCCTAAATCAAACTCATTCTGATTGCGAGATCATTGTGGTGGATGATGGTTCTACTGATGAAACCAAAATAGTTTGTGCAAAGTATTTAGATGAAAAATATTCAAATGTAAAGTATGTTTACCAAAGCAATCAAGGTCTGCCTGCTGCTCGTAATAAAGGCGTAGAAGCTAGTTCAGGGAAGTATTTAGTTTTTTTGGACAGTGATGACTGCCTGTTGCCGTCAGCGGTAGAGATTGGTTTGCAGGCTATGCAAGAGCATCCCGAAGCAGGGTTTGTGTTTGGGCGTTATCTTTACCAGTTGGCGCGGGCTGATGGGACTTTTAGCACCGAAGATACTTTCGAGAACCAGCCTCTGATCGCCAGCTATGCCAGCATTTTGGCCGATCGGCATCGCACTCAATGCGCTTGTGGCATGTTTCGGCGCGATGTGTTTGAGTTGGTTGGTGGATACAATCGAGAGCTGTGGGCTTTAGAAGATATTGATCTTTTGCTGCGAATTGCTCAAGATTTTCCGATTTACTATCACCAGCAAATAGTTTCTGAATATCGGATTCGTGATCAGAACATGTCTAGTAAGTCCGCAGCTATGCTGGTAGGTTCTGTATATAGCCATCGTCTACAGCGCAGCTATGTGGAGCAGCATCCCGAATATGCAGAGGCTTACGATGAGGGAGAGCGAGTTTGGACTAAGTTGTTTGGCGATCGAATTCTATATGATGTTATTGGTCTAGCGCAGCAAGGAGAATGGGTAGCGGCATTGGGGCTGGTGAAATTGGTTTTGAGTTATGACTCTCAGGTAAAAATTGTTGATCGAGAAGTTTATGAGGTAGCTGGGGAGACGCTTTTTGATCGGCTTCGACAATCAGGTATTCAGATTTCTTCCAACTCTACCAATTTGAAGACGCTGTTTGTGATGGAGACCAATGGAGAAGTGGTATTTAATACTAAAGTTTTTGCTGCGATGGTAATCGATCGACTCAATGAGTATTTCCAGAATAACTTGGTAAGTATTACGACGCGCAGTAAAAAATTCACACCAGATCAACAGCAATCTTTGGAGCGTCTTCTGGAACGAGAATCATGTCAAAATTATCCTCAAAGCAAGTGTATCCACCAACTATTTGAAGAGCAAGTGGCTCTCACCCCCCAGGCAGTAGCCGTGGTATTTGAAAATCAGCAGCTTACTTATGGTGAGTTGAACGATCGAGCTAATCAAGTCGCCCATTATCTCCAAACACTCCAGGTAAGAGCAGAGTCGCTGGTGGGAATTAGTATAGAGCGTTCTCTAGAAATGATTGTCGGCTTATTGGGGATTTTGAAGGCTGGAGGAGCCTATGTGCCTTTGGATCCAGCCTATCCAGAAGATCGCTTAGCCTATATTTTAGAAGATGCTCAAGTTTCGGTGCTATTGACGACGGAGAATTTAGCGGGATCTTTTGCAGCTTATTCCGGATCTTTAGTGTGCTTGGATCAAGATTGGTCAAAGATTTCGACACAACCTACCATCAATCTAGTTAGCTCAGTTACCCCAGATAATTTGGCATATATTATTTATACCTCTGGCTCTACCGGCAAACCCAAGGGAGTGCTTATTCCCCACAGCAATGTGGGTCGGTTGTTTGAGGCGACTCAAGATTGGTATCACTTTGATCGATATGATGTGTGGACGATGTTCCACTCCTACGCTTTTGACTTTTCGGTGTGGGAAATTTGGGGAGCATTGATCTATGGTGGCAAGTTGGTGATTGTTTCGTTTGTGGTGAGCCGATCGCCCCAGGAATTCTATGACCTGTTGCAGCGCGAACATGTGACAGTGCTGAACCAAACTCCTTCAGCCTTTCGTCAACTGTTGCGAGTAGCTACTGGTACTAGCGATGCTACTAATCAACTGTCGCTACGTTTAGTGGTTTTTGGCGGAGAAGCACTAGATCTCCAGAGCTTGGAGCCTTGGTTTGCCAAATATGGCGATGTGCAACCGCAGCTAGTAAACATGTATGGCATCACCGAAACCACGGTTCATGTTACTTACCGACCCATTAGTGCTGCTGATTTGCAAGAAAACAGTGGCAGTGTGATTGGTTGTTCAATTCCTGATTTAGAACTATATATTTTGGATGAAAAGTGGGAACAGGTTGAGGTGGGTATTGCGGGTGAAATGTATGTGGGTGGCGCTGGGGTAGCGCGGGGATATTTGAATCGTCCAGAACTTACCGCCGAAAGGTTTATTCAGAATCCTGGGCTGGGGCAGGGCAATGCTGGCAAGCTCTATAAAACCGGTGACTTGGCTCGTTATTTGCCCAATGGAGATGTTGAATATTTAGGCAGAATCGATAATCAGGTCAAGCTCAGGGGCTTTCGGATTGAATTGGGTGAAATTGAAGCGGTGATTAACCAGCATCCAGTAGTAGCAGAAGCGGTGGTGATGGTCAGAGAAGACCAACCTGGCGATCAGCGGTTAGTAGCTTATATAGTGACAACTATTGGTATGCCATTAAATGTTTTAGAATTGAGGGAGAGCCTCAAGCAGCAACTACCAGAATATATGGTGCCAGCGGCTTTTGTCGGTGTGGAGAGTATTCCTTTAACTACTAATGGCAAGGTTGATCGAGCAGCTTTGCCTCAACCAGCAAATTCTGGCATCAATGAAGCCAACTTTGTCGCCGCTGGCAATTCTACCGAAGAGATTTTAACTGAGATTTGGGCGGAGATTTTACAACTTGATCAGGTCGGAGTTGAAGATAATTTCTTTGATCTGGGTGGGAATTCGTTGTTGGGATTGAGAGTTATTGCCCAGATTCAAGAGCGGTTTGAGTTAAAGGTTTCGGTAGTGAGGCTGTATCAATATTCGACTGTTCGATCAATGGGTCAATATTTGGCGAAGGCGATAAGTGGTAGTCAAGTGGTTACAAAAATCAAGGAGATGAGGGATGACAAGGAGTCACCCTCATCCCCCAGCCCCTTCTCCCAAGCTTGGGAGAAGGGGGGACGGAGCACAAAAGTTGATCTCAGTAATGCTGGAGTGGCGGTGATTGGGATGGTGGGGAGGTTTCCGGGGGCTAATAGTATCGATGAGCTGTGGGAAAATCTTTGTGCGGGGAGAGAAGCGATCACTTTTTTTGAGAAGGATGAGATTAGTGGAATTGTGGATCCAGCATTGTTAAATGATTCTAACTACGTCAGGGCGAAGGGAGTTTTGGAGGGGGCGGAGTTATTTGATGCGGGGTTCTTTCAAATTTCGGCGAGAGAGGCCGAAATGATGGATCCCCAGGCGCGAATTTTTCTGGAATTGGCTCATCAGGCGTTAGAAAGTGCTGGGTATGTAGTGGAAGAAAACAATAAGATTGGGGTATATGCGGGTTCTGCTGACAATACTTATTTTGAGAAACATTTAAGTGGCCGATCGGATATTCTGGATCGATTTGGAGAATTTCAAACTCATTTGGTAAACGATCGAGATTATTTGCCAACTAAAGCTTCTTATAAATTAAATCTAAAAGGGCCAAGCATTAGTATTAGCACGGCTTGCTCCACTTCTTTGGTGGCAATCATTCAGGCTTATCAAGGGTTGCTAAATCATCAGTGTGATGTGGCTTTGGCGGGCGGAGTTTCGATTATGCCACCCCAAAATACGGGTTACTTATATCAAGAAGGTTCCATTTTTACTCCTGATGGTCACTGTCGGCCTTTTGATGCTAACGCTCAGGGGACTTCTTTTAATAACGGGGCGGGGATTGTAGTTCTAAAACGATTGGAGGAGGCGATCGCTGATGGTGACAGAGTATATGCGGTGATCAAAGGGGTGGGCATCAACAATGATGGCTCCGATAAGGTTAGCTTTACGGCACCAAGTATTAGTGGCCAAATGGGGGCAATTCTACAAGCACAGCAAGAAGCTGGGGTTGATCCAGCCAGCATTTCTTATATCGAAGCCCACGGCACAGCTACGCCGATCGGTGATCCGATCGAGGTCGAAGCTTTAACCCAGGCATTTCGCACTAAAACTCAATCCAAGCAATTCTGTGGAATTGGTTCGATCAAGAGTAATCTGGGGCATTTAACTGCTGCTGCGGGGGTAGCAGGATTCATTAAAACCGTCTTAGCTCTGTATCATCGCCAGATTCCGCCCAGCATTAACTTCGATCGACCTAATCCATATATTGATTTTGCCAATAGTCCTTTTTATGTGAACAGTCAGCTCAAAGATTGGCCAGCAACTGAGACGCTTCGCCGTGCTGGGGTTAGCTCTTTTGGTGGGGGTGGCACCAATGCCCATCTGATTTTAGAAGAATCACTACAAACAATTCCATCCAGTCCTTCTCGACCCTATCAATTACTATTACTATCTGGTAAAACCACAACAGCGATCGATCAACTCACTACTGATTTTCAAAACTATCTACGGCGCAATCCAGACCTAGATTTAGCCGACATTGCTTATACCCTCCAACAAG
>JAYSRP010000072.1:0-17996 GCA_043721015.1 Synechococcales cyanobacterium
GGTAGCAATTTAAGCCGAGACATCTTGAGTACCCCTCACTCCAGCCCTCTATTGCGACAGTTTTGCCCGAATGCATTCGAGTGCTTCACGATCACCTGAGGTTGCCTCAGATGCGTGAGTGGCACGTCGGCACTTGTCTGGCAGTCCCACAAGGGGAGAAGGGGCAAGAGATTTCGCTTTGCGCTCCGGCTCCCCTTCTCCCGCTTTGGGAGAAGGGGTTGGGGGATGAGGGTCTTTCAATGCTATCTTTGAAGTTTTTGTCCCGCTTTGAGTTGATACCCACAAATCGTTTCGTAATTACTTTTGATGGCCCGAGACTGACCTTTACTACTGCTGATTAATGACAAAATAATTGTCTAGTATTTGCCCTTTCTCCCTCCTTCTGAAATTGCATATTGTGCGATCGGCTAGTACTGATGTTGATACAGGTGATACTCTTGCCCTAACCGCCACTTTATCTGATGGCTCATTTCTGCCATCTTGGCTCAACTTTGATGCCAATACCCGCACATTTTTTGGCATTCCAACGAATGGAGATGTGGGCACCATTGGTGTGAGAGTTACTGCTACCGATGCTAGCAACACTTTTGTGAGCGACGAGTTTGATCTAGTTATTAGCAATACTAACGATGCTCCTACCCTGGCCACCGCAATTGTTGATCGATCCACCGCTGAAAATGCGCCCTTCAATTTTACTATTCCATTAGAGACCTTTGCTGATGTTGATGCCGATGACACCCTAACCCTGAGTGCTTCCCTGTCCAATGGTCTACCTCTGCCTAGCTGGCTCACCTTCAATCCCAGCACCGGAACCTTTTCGGGTACTCCTAGCAGTAGTGACGTGCGCACCATTGCTGTTAAAGTAACCGCCATAGATTCTAGTAATACTTTTGTGAGCGACGAGTTTAATCTGGCGGTTGTAGATATCACTCCACCTCCAGCACCCCTCATCACCGGCATTAGTAACGATACCGGCGTTTCTAACACCGATCGCATTACCAGCGACACAACTCTCCTGCTGTCTGGAACAGCAGAGGCCAACAGCACGGTTCAGCTATTTAGAGCTAATGCTTCGATCGGTACCGCCGCCACCAATGCAAGTGGCATTTGGAGCTTCGACTACACCGGCACAACCCTGAGTAATGGCACCTACAACTTCACCGCTACTGCCGCCGATGCCGCCGGAAACATCAGTGTACTCTCCGCTCCCCTGAGCGTGACAGTCGATAACACTGCTCCAAACCAGACAGCTACTATCACTGGCCTGTCTCCAGATCCCGGCACATCTTCAACTGACTTTTTGACCAATGACGGTGCCACAGCCCGCACTTACAGCGGTGGCCTATCAGCCCCACTCCTCAGTGATGAAATCCTCCAGATATCAGTCAATGGCGGTACTACTTGGTCTAACGCCACCGCCAGTGGCGCAACCTGGACTTTTGTCGATAACTCCACCCAAAGCAGTGACTGGACAATTCAGGCGCGGGTGATTGACCTTGCCGGTAATGCTGGATTAATTGTCAGTAAAGCCGTTACCCTCGATCAACAGATTTCTGCGGCCAGCGTGATCGCCCTTGACCTGATAGCCGCCAGCGATTCTGGTGCTAGCAACACCGACAACACCACCAACATTTCTACCCCCACCTTTGCTGTCACTTTTGACAGTACCAAGGCACAGACCGGAGACATCCTAGAAATCCGCAATGGCGCTGCTGTTTTGGGGACTGTAACTCTCACTGCTGCTCAGGTTAGTGCGGGCACAGCCAATGTTGCCCTAACTACAGCTCTGACCAGTGGCTTAAATACCCTTTCTGCCGTACACCGCGATCGAGCTGGCAATAGTTCTACTGGTATCAATACTTTAGGTGTCACCTTTGATCAGCAGATTTCTGCTGCTAATGCAGTCACTCTAGACTTGTTGGCAACCAGCGACTCTGGATCTAGCCAAATAGACAACATCACCAACATTACTGCACCAACAATTTCGATCGCCTTTGATCCAACTAAAGCACAAACCGGAGACACCCTCGAAGTTCGCAAGGGCAGCACGATACTGGGCACAGCAACTCTCACCGCTGCTCAGGCAATTGCTGGCACAGCCAATATCACCCTAACTACTACCCTCATCAGTGGCTTAAATACACTTACAGCCATTCACCGCGACGTTGCTGGCAATACTGTCACCGGCTCTGCCGCCCTGGCAGTTACTCTAGACACCACCGCGCCCACCACACCAGTCATCACCAGCATGTCGCCAGATCCCGGCAGCTCCTCCACGGACTTCCTCACCAATGATGGCACCACCGCCCGCACTTACAACGGCACCCTCTCAACGGTATCGGGTGCGGCTGGTGTGCAGGTCTCGGTAGATGGAGGTGCAAATTGGTCTAATGCCACCGTCAGTGGCACAACTTGGACATTTTTAGATAACTCTGCCCAGATCAGCAACTGGACAATTCAGGCGCGGGCGGTTGACATTGCGGGTAATGCTAGCTCGATCGCTAGTAAGATTGTTACTCTTGATCGACAGATTTCTGCTGCTAATGCAATCACCCTAGACCTCTTTGCCACCAGTGATTCTGGCGTGAGCAATACAGATGACATCACTAGAATTCAGGCACCAACTTTTGCTATTACCTTTGATACTACCAAGGCACAAGTAGGAGACACTTTAGAAATTCGCAATGGCTCTGCTGTTCTGGGTACAGCAACTCTTACCGCTACTCAGGTTAATGCTGGCAGCGCTAATATCACCCTAAATACTCTTCTTGCCAACGGCATCAATCAGCTCTCTGCCATCCATCGTGATAAAGCTGGCAACAGTTCTACCAGTGCAAACACGCTAAATGTCACTTTCGATCAGCAAATCTCTGCTGCTAGTGCAGTCAATCTTGACTTATTAGCCACCAGCGACTCTGGAGCTAGCCAAGTAGACAATATTACCAACGCCATAACGCCTACCTTTGCACTCACCTTTGATGCGACGAAAGCAGCAGCAGGAGACATTTTAGAAATTCGTAAGGGCAGCGTCGTTCTGGGGGCAGCAACTCTTAGTGCAACTCAGGCTAGTGCTGGTACAGTTAATTTAACCCTAGCTAATGTCCTTACAAATGGCTCCAACATCCTCACCGCTGTTCACCGTGATCTTGCTGGCAATACGGCCACTTCTAGCGCGTTGGCAGTCGTTAGCGATACTACGGGGCCAACAGCACCAACTGTTCTGGGCTACAGTGCAACTAGTGTTACTGGCACAGCCGAAGCAAATGCCACAATTTTATTCTCTACCAGCTCTAGTTCGCCCAGCAGTTTTGCCACAACAGCCACGGCTAATAGTAACTACGCTATTAGCACCTCTAGTCTGATTGGTTCTAATGTCGGTCAATCTTACTACCTCTATGCCCGTGACATTGCAGGTAATCTGAGTCTGGCCAGCTCACAAAGAGTAGTCGTGGCGGCTGCTGGTAATAATATCCTCAGCAATGTTGGTAGCACTGGCAGTGATCTATTAGTTGGTAATGCTGGAACTTTTCAAACTATAGAATACGCTGTTTCTGGTAACGCGATATCTCTCACTGGCCAACTTACTGCCGCCAATGTTACCAGCAAATCTGTCAATATCAAAAATGCTAATATTGATGTTTTGAGCAGTATCGAACAATTAAACTTTACCGGTAGTGGCTATAGTTTGATCGCTGCCAATGCCCCCGGACTCAACCAGTTAAGAGGCCAAATTCAGGTCAACCCAGCGGCTCTAGTCAACAACTCGATTTCAGCCTTCACCGGAGCCTATGATGCCTCCTCAGGAATTTTCTCGATCGGCTCAGCCACCCCCAATGCTACCTTAATTGCTTTCGATTCTAATTCGGGAAGTAGTCAAAACTATGAAGCATTCCTCTTGCTCGACAAAACCTCGATCGGTGGCAGCATTGGGCTTAACTCAGGTATATTGAGTCTGACTCTCTGACAATAATTAAGCTCTGCTAGCATTTTCACCAAATACAGTAAAGTATTAGAAGTGATGTGGCATTCAGCCCGCCTCTGATGCTTTACTGTGATTTTTGGCTATGAGCAACCAGCTTTTATTGAAAACGATCGAAAAATTACTGCTTTCTAGTAGTCTTGCAGGGCTAAATGATATCCAGATAGTAGTGCTAGAGAGCACCTTAGTCGGAGCATCTTACTCCCAAATAGCAGATAAATCCACTTATACCGTAGAGTATCTGCGGGAAGTAGGATCTAAGCTGTGGCAGACTATTTCGGAATTGTTGGGTGAACCAGTCAGCAAAAAAAATCTGAGATCGGCATTAGAGCGCCATCAACAGTCAATGGTTTTAGCAGAACTAGACCGCAAATACTTTTGGGGTGAGGCGATCGATGTTTCTATTTTTTATGGACGGGTTCAGGAGCTGAAAACCTTAGAAAAATGGATTGTGAAAGATCGCTGTCGGTTAATCGAGATCTTGGCGATCGGGGGGATGGGAAAAACGGCTTTGGCGGTCAAGTTGGCTCAGCAACTGCCAGAAGAGTTTGATTTTGTGGTGTGGCGATCGCTGCGCAATGCTCCACCGCTGGCCGATTTTTTGGCGGAGGTGATTGCTTTAATTTCTCGTCAGCAAGAAATTGAGCTGGTGGTAGAACCGACTGCGCATATTTCGCGGCTGCTGCATTATTTGCAGGAGCATCGCTGTCTGCTGATTTTAGATAATGTGGAGTCGATCTTGCTGAGCGGTAGTCCTCGGCAGTATTTAGCGGGCTATGAGGGGTATGGGGAGCTGTTGCGACGGGTGGGGGAGTCGGTGCATCAGAGTTGTGTGTTGCTGACTAGTCGGGAGCAAGTTGCGGAGGTGGCTAGTTTTGCTGGGAATAATTTGCCGGTGCGGGTGTTACCGTTGGGTGGTTTGTTGATCGAGGATGGCATTGCGGTTTTGGATGACAAGGGGTTGTTGTTATCTGACCAAGAAGGTCAGGAGTTGGTGGATTTGTATGATGGCAATCCGCTGGCGCTGAAGATTGTTTCTACTTCTATTTTGGAGTTGTTTGATGGTGGGGTGAAGGAGTTTTTGGGTCAGGGTACTGCGGTTTTCAATGGGATTAGATTGTTGTTAGAGCGGCAATGCGATCGGCTGTCTGAGGTGGAGCGGCAGATTATGTTTTGGTTGGCGATCAATCGGGAGTGGGTGACAGTGGGTGAGCTGGCGGCAGATTTGTTGCCGGTGGTGTCGGCGGCGCAGTTGTTGGAGTCTTTGGAATATTTGCAGGGTCGATCGCTGATTGAAAAGAAGGATGGTCGGTTTACGCAGCAGCCAGTGGTGATGGAGTATGCGATCGAGCTGCTTTTGCGGTTGGTACGGCGAGAGATTTGTGATGGGTCGCCGCAGTTGTTGTTGCGCTATGCCTTGATGAAGGCGCAGGCAAAGGAATATGTGCGAGAGAGCCAAATTCGGGTAATTGTGCAGCCTTTGTTGGCGATGTTGCAGTCAGATTTGGGTGATCGGGATTCGATCATCAGGGTTTTAAAGCAGATGTTATCCCAGTTTTCAACCGACTCATTTGGGGCGGGGAGTTATGGGACAGGTAATTGTTTGAATTTGCTGAATCAATTGGCTGCTGATTTGACGGGATTGGATTTGACAGGTTTGAGTATTCGTCAAGCTGATTTGCGCGATGTATCGCTGCATCATGTTAACTTGACATGCGCTAACTTAGCAACTTCGTTATTTGCAGAATCGATCGGTGATGTTTTAAAAGTGGCGATTAGTTCGGACGATCGGCTCATCGCCAAAGGGGGAAGTGACGGTAAGATTACAATTTGGCAAATAGATAATTGTCAAAATATTCTCAGTATCAAAGCTCATGATAGTCATGTTGTTGGATTGATTTTCACAGCCAACAACAAAAAACTTATTAGCTCCAGTTTTGATGGTTCGATCAAAACTTGGGATTTAGAAAGTGGATCCTGTTTACAGACATTGTCTTTACAAGCGCCTGTTTACCGAGTTGCTCTAAATCAGGAGGGTACTATTTTGGCTAGTGGTAGTAATTGTGGTGACATTTTACTGTGGGATTTAACGACTGGGGGAATTTTAAAACGGCTTGTTGGCCATAAGTTAACCGTTGTAGATGTATCCTTTCAACCACAAGGGCAGTTGCTTGCTAGCAGTAGTTTTGACACCTCTATTAAAATCTGGAACCTGGATACAGAAGATTGCGTAAATACCCTTACTGGACATACTAAACTCGTTTCATCAGTGAATTTTAATTCTCTGGGCACCCAAGTGGTTAGTAGTGGTGTGGATAAATCTATTAAAATCTGGGATGTGGAGACTGGTCAATGTTTGCAAACTCTTGAAAAACATACGAAAACAGTTATTGACGTACTTTTTAGTCCCAATAGTCACCAAATAATTAGTGCTAGCCAAGATTTGACCGTAAGAATTTGGGATGAGGTAACTCCTCACAACTGGGAATGTACCAAGGTTTTACAAGGGCATGAAAATATTATTTGGTCGATCGCGCTTAATACTACAGGCAAAATTTTGATAAGTAGCGATCAAGGCGGTGTTTTAAAGGTTTGGGATGTGGAATTAGGGAAATGCCTTAAAACTATTGGCAATATATCTAAGGTTTTTAGATCTTTAGCTTTTCACCCACAGAAAAATCTGCTTGCTAGCAGTAGTGAAGATCGCCAAATTCAGCTCTGGGATCTCTCTACTCATCAGTGCTTGAGTACAATTGTTGCCCATCAAATTGCTGTTTGGCAAGTTGCATTTTCACCGAATGGTGATGTGCTGGCTAGTTGTGGGATGGACGGGGTAGTCAAGATTTGGAATATTACTGATAACTCTACTTTACAGAGATATACTCGGCTCACTCAAGAAATTCTGCGACCGATTTTTGCGATTGCTTTTCATCCCCATGGAGAGATTTTAGCCACGGGCAGCGTTGATAGTATTTGTCTTTGGGATTATCATTCTGGTAAGCTGTTGAAAAAGTTAGATCGATCGGGATTAGGGCATGTAGCTTTCCATCCAACAGGTCAACAATTGGCAGCAGCTAACCACGATCCTAATATCAATATTTGGGATTTAGGAATGGGAGACGAACACGAAGCATCTTACTGGCCAAATCGCTTATTGCAGGGGCATAAAAGTGAAAATTGGACGGTGGCTTTTCATCCCCATGGCTGTTTGTTAGCCAGTGGTGGCGAGGATCAAGACATTCGTGTTTGGCATATTGACACGGGTGAATGTCGCTATGTTTTGTGCGGACATACTGCACCTATAACCTGTGTAGCATTTAGTCCAGATGGAAATTATCTAGCTAGCAGTAGTAAGGATCGCACGATTCGAATTTGGGAAGTGGCTACTGGAACATGTTTTAGAACCTTAACGAACCACACAGACTTAGTTAACTTCTTGGCTTTCCATCCTGATGCAGAGCGGCAATTATTAGCCAGTTGTAGCCATGACGAAACCATTCGATTATGGGACATGGATTTCTGGTTATGTACCAAAACATTACGACTACAGCGAATCTATGAAGAAATGAACGTCACCGAAGCTACCGGTCTTTCCCCGGCTCAACTAGCAACGCTCAAAACTTTGGGTGCCATTACAAACTAGTAGTCTGTTTTGTTTTCAAGTCCTAAAATTGTTGAGATAATCTTCCCTAAGATTAACTGTAACCTAAGATTTTTGGGACTATTTACTTAATGGGTGTTTATGGATATGCTTGAAGATTTCATCTCTCACTTTGTCAGGTGCGTCTTGTACCAAAGTGTGCCCAGCATCAATCTCAACTAATTTATAATCTGTTGTTTCCATATAATTTATTGTGTCCTCAATACCTGAACGGGCAAAAGCAATATCTTTATTTCCCCAGATTAAAACAGTTGGGATAGATACTTTACCATAAGAAATTGGCAGTTTGTAATTTGCACGATACCAATTAATAATAGATTTTCGTCCTGTGAACTTACTGAAAATATCTACATAAGCTGTTGTATCAGATTCTTTCCAAACAAATTTACGAAAAAAAGGAATAGAAGTGGCAATACCTAAAAATAATTCAGGAATGATCGGAATCTGAAATAAAGTTATGTACCAACTTAGTTTGATCTGATCCCAATTATTCTTTTTTGCCTTGTACCATGCCTCCATATGTGGCACCGAGAGAACCGACCAACTATTTACTAGATTAGGATACAACTCCACTAATGTCCAGCCACAACCAGCTCCCCAATCATGGGCTACTAAGTGGAATTTCTGAAATTCTAAGATATCTGCTAATGCAACTACATCTGAAGCAATTTTGTCTATGCGGTATTTTTCAATACCGTTAGGTCTTGCCTTCGGACTATATCCACGTAAATCTGGAGCAAAACATCGATAACCTTGAGCCGCCAAAAACTTTAAAACATTTTCCCACATGTAAGAACTTTCCGGAAAACCATGCAACAAAATGACTGGTTCCCCATCATTATATAATCCACAGACACGACATTGAAATGTCATACCATTGGCCTTGATTTCTTTGATCTCAACTTTAAATTCTTGAACTTCATTATCTAGCATGAGTTTCCTCTGATTTGTATTTTATGTACAGTTGCTAATTATCGAAAATAGGTTTCATTTATCAATTGATTTGGTCAATTCAAATGCGAATGAGTATCTTGTCTTTGGTCTAGCATTAACTTATCATCAATGGCAATGTTGAGGGTAATTGATGGATAAAATTCTAACAGTTACTTGTTCAGATCTTCAAATCTGATTTTTAGAGCGGCAGCTTAATTGTAAAAGTGGTGCCTTGCTGTAATTGACTAAGCACTTCTACTGTTCCACCATAACTAGTGACGATCGACTTAACAATCGCCAAACCCAAGCCGGTGCCCCCAGACTGTCGTCCTCGATCATTATTAGCCCTATAAAACCTATCAAAGATGCGCTCCTGTACCTCTGACGGCATCCCTATCCCTGTATCGATCACTTGTAAAAGAGCATATTTGCCCACCTGATCGATCAAAACTATCACAGAACCCTCTGCTGGAGTGTGCTTGATTGCATTAGCTACTAGGTTAGTCAACATCCGCTCCAAGTGAACACGATCAATTTTGACTAATAGAGATGCTGACGTTCTTAAATCGGTCTTCAGATTTACTTTAGCTGTTTGGCTCAAAGATTGCAGATTTTTCACCAGTGTAGGCACCACCTGATTTAGACAGCATGGCTCCAGTTGTGATTGATCGATCTGAGCATCTAGCCGCGATAGCCACAGTAAATCTTGAGCAAGTTGGATCAGTCGCTCAGTTTGCCGATCGAGTACAGCCAACGATTCTTTTTGCTGAAGGTATTCTGTGGGTTCATAATACTGCATTAAATCTACCGTGGCCTGGATTGCCATCAATGGCGTGCGTAGCTCGTGAGCAGCATCAGCAGTAAACTGCTGCATTTTCTGATAAGAACTATAAATAGGCTTCATAGTACGACCGGCAATCCACCAGCTTATGACTGCAATAAATAGCATCAAAATTGGTAGAATTAAAGCTAGCCGAAGCTGTAAATCGGCCAACTGCTCATCAAATTCTTTCATCGATCGACCGACCTCTAAAAATCCCCAAGGATGGCCATCAACATTAGTTAATTTCGTGGAAAAACGCTGGTAATGATTACCTTCAACATCATAAATAGTAGGCGAAGAGTCATTAAAGCCAGTCATACTATTTTTGGCTGGCTGTATTCCAGACTGAGCAATGACTTGCTGTTGTAGATTATAAAAACGTAAGTAGTAAACATCTCTCTGTGTCACACCTAAAGTATGGCGATTAGGCTCAGCAGTACATTTTTGACCAGTAATACAAATGTTCGGAATTACTTCTTGATCAATACTTTTATCAATAACTCCGGGCTGCTGAAGCTTTGGCTCCAAAGCATCATGCAGAGTTCCGGCTAGAGCGGCAACTTCTCGATCGATTGCTGTGGAATAGCTATCTTTGATCATAAAGTACAAATAACAGCTCACCAAGATCAGTGTCAAGCCAGTACCTGCTGCATACCAAGCAGCTATTTGTAACCGAGTTTTGTTGAATAGGGAATTTTTACGCATAAAAACAATTAATGAAGAGCGGTAGAAATCAACCGATATCCCAGACCGTAAACGCTTTCAATCGCCTCTCTAAAACCAATTTCAGTCAACTTCTGCCGCAGAATTTTTACCCGTACCGTATTAGCATTCTCAGTAGCGGTATCTTGAGATAGGACTAAGGCTATTTGGTCACGAGTCACTATAATATTAGCGTTTTGCATTAAATACTCTAAAAGCTGAAAGTCCTTGGCATGTAAATTAACTAGGGTATCAGGATCAGATACAGCGTAAATATCTAGATTATCTCGATCGAGCACCAAGTTACCAAGTTTGAGAATATTTGGCTGCTGTTGGTTTACTAGTCGCCTTTGAATAGAGCGAATTCTAGCCAGCAGCTCCAGCATCCTGAAAGGTTTCACTAAATAATCATCAGCTCCGGCATCTAGTCCTTGTACTCGATCGCTCATCGCATCTTTGGCCGTCAGCATCAAAACTCGGGCTGAATGTTGGCTTTCGTGCATTCTCTGACACACCTCGATACCAGATAAACCGGGCATCATCCAATCGAGCACTGCCAGCTCATAGTGGACAAAATTCGATTGTAGACATTCCCAAGCCTGGTTGCCATCTGTGACCCAATCAGTAACATGACCCTCGCGGTTCAGAATTTGGTGGATGGCATTGCCAATATCTGGTTCATCTTCAGCCAGTAAAATTCTCATGATCGGTCTTAGCTAATAAATACGAGATGTTAATCTATATGTGGTTCACATTCTCTAGAATATGTTGCAAAAGTGAATCCCAGATGAAATATTCTCTGATGCGGTATTGAAGCAACATTACACAACTTAATCATAAATTGTATTCCCATTGATGAAATTTTTTATGTAAAATCTATCTTTTAATGGATTATTTTATCCATAGCAACTAGTACTGTTGGGGTGATGAATGAAAAAAGCATTTTAAATATCAGGAACAACATGTCCACCAAAATAATTCAGAAATATTATCTCAACCGACGTAAATTTATTCGCGGAACCAGTCTGATAGGCGGACTCGTTATTGGTAGCGGAATACATGGCTTGATATCCAGTTGCTCACGACCATCTTCTAGCCCAGAAACATCTCAGAAAAACACCATAGCCCGCTCTCCGAATCCGCAGTTTATTCCCGATGTAGAAATTAACCTGCAAGCTGTACCCAAAACAGTTCAAATTTTAGCGGGACAACCAACCCAAGTTTGGTCGTATGCAGCAACTTTAGTTAAAGGCGACCCGGCCAGCTTACAAGCCATTCCCGATAGTTATTTAGGCCCGATTGTTCGGGTTAGCCGAGGTCAGCGTGTTCGGATCAACTTCCAAAATAACTTGCCTCCAGGACAGCCCAGCATCGTACATTGGCATGGCTTAATTTTGCCCGAAGATATGGATGGACATCCTCGCTTTGCGATCGATCCTGGACAAACCTACACCTATGAATTTGAGGTGGTTAATCGAGCGGGTACAAACTGGTTTTATCCCCACCCGGACATGCTGACCGGGCAACAAGCCTACGCTGGCTTGGCCGGACTGTTCATCGTTACAGATCCAGAAGAAGCAGCTCTTAAACTACCTTCAGGAAAATATGATATCCCGATCGTATTGCAGGATCGTACCCTAGATAACAATAATCAGCTCCTCTATCTGAGCCTGACATTTTCAGGAGCTGAGAATGTCGGCGGTAGCAATATGGGAGCTGGTAATACGCCAGAACTCGGTGCAGCAATGATGCTGCTTAAAGTTAAGATTGATCGAGAAGAAAAAGAAACGCTACAACTCCCCAGTAAACTAGCGTCCGTGCTTTTATTGCGTCCAACGGATGCTGTTAATGCCACTCAACCGCGTCCTGTTGAACTTTCGCTTCAGGGGATGAAATGGGTGATCAATGGGAAATCCTTTGAAATGGAGGTGGCAACACCGCAAGAAACAGTGAAATTCAACTCGATCGAACAGTGGGAAATCATTAATAAACTTAATCCTGGAGCCATGATGGATGCCAAGGGCATGGCACATCCTATCCACTTCCACGGTGTACATTTTCAAGTTATTAGTCGTCAAGTATTGCCAGAACTTGCCGCTGGCTGGCAAACTGTCAAGGATGGTTACATAGACGAGGGCTTCAAAGATACGGTGTTGGTAATGCCGGGTGAGCGAGTCAAACTGCTAATGAAGTTTGATAAATACAGCGGTTTGTATGCCTACCACTGCCACACATTAGAGCATGAAGATGCTGGCATGATGAGAAATTATCGAATCAAGAGCTGAATGGATATGGAAGACCTAAATCTAAGACTGAAGGGTATGAGCTGTGCTTCCTGCGCTCACAGCATTGAGCAAGCAATCCTAAAAGTCAAAGGGGTTGTAAAGTGTAATGTGAACTTTAGCGCCAATCAAGCAACTGTCCAATACGATCCTAAGCAAACTGACAGTACTCATATCTGTCAGGCTGTAGGTGAAATTGGCTATGAGGCTCAAATCATACTATCAGACCCCACTTTTGAAAACGATTCCAAAACCAGAGCAGAACAGCTACAAGAGCATAATCTCCAGCAGCAGGTAATGATCGGTGCCGTGCTCAGTTTTTTGTTAGTAATGGGAACCCTGAGCCATTTCAATCTAAAACTTCCGGGTTTTCTTTCTGGATTAGAAAACCCTTGGGTACAACTAGCTCTGGCAGCGCCTGTACAGTTTTGGGTGGGCAGAGAATTTCATCGATCGGCTTGGAAAGCTTTTCGTCACCGAATTGCCGATATGAATACCCTCATTTCGCTCGGTACTAGCATCGCTTTTTTCTATTCGCTGTGGGTAACTATTAACCCTAACTATTTCCAAGCTCAAGGACTATCAGCAGAAGTCTACTATGAAGCATCTGCAATGATTATAACTTTGACATTACTGGGTCGCTGGTTAGAAAATCGCGCGAAAGGAGCAACATCTACGGCAATTCGAGAACTGATGGGGCTACAGGCCAAAACAGCAAGGGTAATACGCAATAAACAGGGAATCGATATCCCAATCACTGAAGTTGTACTCGCTGATATTGTAATAGTTCGCCCCGGTGAAAAAATCCCAGTAGATGGCGAAGTGGTATCGGGTTACTCTACAGTTGACGAATCGATGCTCACTGGTGAAAGCTTCCCTGCCACTAAACAAGTGGGAGATCAAGTGGTTGGTGCTACCCTCAACAAGACCGGCAGCTTGCAGTTTCGCGCTACCAAAATTGGCAAAGATACTGCCTTGGCACAGATTATCAAGTTAGTGCAGCAAGCCCAAAATTCTAAAGCTCCCATCCAAAAGCTGGCAGACAATATCACTGGCTGGTTCGTGCCGGTAATTATTTCGATCGCTGTGGCAACTTTTGTAGTTTGGTTTCTGGCGATCGGTAACTTTACTTTGGCTACTGTCACCATGGTCAGCGTTCTGATTATTGCTTGTCCCTGTGCCCTAGGTTTAGCTACACCTACCTCTGTTACTGTGGGCATCGGTAAAGGAGCCGAAAACGGTATCTTGATCAAAGGGGCAGAGAGCTTAGAACTCGCTCGGCAGATTCAGACGATCGTGATGGATAAAACCGGCACCATCACTCAAGGTAAGCCTGTAGTAACAGACACAGCCTCAATTCTTGATTTTGTCCCTGATAGTCCTAACATTCTGGATGCTCTGACTTTATGGAGATCGATCGGTGCCTTAGAAAATAATTCGGAACACCCCTTAGCTGAAGCCCTGTTTCAATATGCCCACACTCAAAGCAAAGATCCCCAATTACCAGCAGTAGAAAGCTTTGAGGCAGTCGCAGGTAGCGGTGTGCAGGGTAACATTGATGGGCAAGAGATCTATATTGGCACCCAGCGATGGTTCAATGAACTTGGTATCAGTTCAGCGGTGTTTCAATCTCAAAAAGAAATCTGGGAAAATGACGGGAAAACCGTGGTTTTTGTAGCTGTTGCCGGAAGTTTACAGGAAATGATTGCAGTGGCTGATACCGTTAAACCCAGTTCAGCTAAAGCGATTCGTACTCTTCAGAAAATGGGCATAGAAGTAGTGATGCTCACTGGCGATAATCAACGTACCGCCCAGGCGATCGCTAACCAAGTTGGCATCAAGAGAGTTTTAGCCGAGGTGCGCCCGGATCAAAAAGCTAATACTATTCGCACTTTGCAAATCCAATCAAAGAAAGTTGTGGCAATGGTTGGGGATGGCATCAATGATGCTCCGGCTTTAGCCCAGGCTGACGTAGGCATGGCGATCGGCACTGGCACCGATGTGGCGATCGCTGCTTCCGATATCACCCTAATTTCAGGAGATTTACAGGGCATCGTTACTGCTATTCAGCTCAGTCGCGCCACTATGCAAAATATTCAGCAGAACCTCTTTTGGGCGTTAGGCTATAACGTTTTGGGTATTCCGATCGCGGCTGGAATTCTCTTCCCTATTACTGGCTGGCTACTCAACCCGGCGATCGCTGGGGGCGCGATGGCTTTTAGCTCGATTTCGGTTGTTCTAAACGCTTTGAGATTAAAAGGATTAAAAATATGAACCTTATTGCAGCTTCAATCGGGGCAATGCTCTTCATCGCCCAAGTAGATGGAGGATCTTCAATGCCGATGCAGCCATCTACGACAAACCGCTCTTTTCAACCAATCGAACAGCCATTACCAGTCAAAATAGGTGTAGTTTTTGGTGGGCTGACCCTAGTTGGTGTCGAGCTTTGGTGGTTTTTGGGACGTAAACAACAGAAACGACAGGCTACCCAAAATAATGGGGTACAAGAGGTGATCATCACAGTTGATGGTGGATATCGTCCTGATCGAGTTGTGGTAATTGCCGGACAGCCGGTAAAGCTTTCATTCGATCGGCATGATAGCAATGCCTGTCTTGATGAGTTATTAATTCCTGATTTCGGTATTAGCGCCCACTTGCCAATGGATCGAATAACAACCGTTGAGTTCTCTCCAACCAAGATAGGTGAATATGCTTTTACTTGTGGGATGCGCATGTTTCGGGGAGTAATTGAAGTGCAAAAAAGCGATACTCCATCAAAGGTTTAAAGCGGTAGTTTGATAGTAAAAATACTCCCTTTTTGTAATTCACTTTTTACATCCACTGTGCCACCATAGCTGCTCACAATCGATTTCACAATTGCTAAACCCAAGCCAGCCCCACCAGATTGCCGTCCTCGATCATGATTTGCATGATAAAATCTGTCAAAAATTCGCTCTTGTACTTCTAGTGACATCCCCAAGCCAGTATCACTTACTCTTAAAAGGGCATATTCACCCAGGTTGAATACCAGATTGGGCGATGAGTTGCCCTTGTAAGTTGTAAAAACGTAAATAATAAACTTCTTGCTGAGTAACTCCCAGCGCATGACGCTGTGGGTTGTTAGTTGCAGCGCAGCTTTTGCCCTTAACGCACAGATTGGGAATAATTTCTCGGTCGATGCGTTCACTAATTACACCCGGTTCTCTAAGCTTTGGCTCTAAAGCATCATGAAGAGTACCGCCCAGGGATGAAATTTCATGGTTGATTGCTGACCAATAGTTATCTCTTACCGTAAAGTAAATGTAGAAACTCACTAAAATTAAAATTGTGCCCGTACCAGACGCATACCAAGCGGCTATTTGGAATCTGGTGT
This sequence comes from Synechococcales cyanobacterium, assembly GCA_043721015.1. Taxonomy (GTDB): domain Bacteria; phylum Cyanobacteriota; class Cyanobacteriia; order Cyanobacteriales; family Chamaesiphonaceae; genus JAAFHZ01. The sequence goes on from JAYSRP010000072.1 coordinate 15,754, forward strand.
TGTTAAACAGGGGATTTCTACGCATGGGAGTCAGGATAGTAAAATTTATGGTCGATGTCCAAAAGCCTCGAAAACTAGTCGGTATCCCTGACCGTAAACACTTTCAATAGCTTCTGGAAAGCCAATATCAGCTAGTTTTTGGCGTAGAATTTTCACCCGCACCGTGATCAGGTTGTGCGTGTTTGCATCTTGCTCTAGCAATAGAGCCTCAGCAATCTGCTCCCGAGTCACTATGATATTAACGTGTCTCATCAAGTATTCTAAAAGGCGTAAATCTTTAGAGTGCAGGTCAATTGAAGCACTGGGATCGGTTATTGAATATGCGTTTAAGCTATTTCGATCGAGCGCCAAAGCACCAATTTTAAGCACAGTCGCTGGGGGCTGGCTATCTAGTCGCCGCTGGATCGATTAAATTCTGGCTAGCAGCTCAGGCATTTTGAAGGGCTTGACTAAATAGTCATCGGCTCCAGCATCTAGTCCTTGCACTCGATCGCTAATGGTATCTTTGGCAGTCAGCATCAAAACCCTGACTGGGTGTTGGCTTTGGTGCAGCTTTTGACATAGCTCAATGCCAGAGATACCGGGCATCATCCAGTCTAAAATCGCTAATTCGTAGCATACAAAGTTGGAATGTAAGCATTCCCAAGCCTCAGAGCCATCCGTTACCCAATCAGTGACATGGCCTTCTCGGTTCAAAATTTGGTGAACTGCATTGCCAATGTCTGGCTCATCTTCAGCTAATAAAATTCTCATATCGATCTTAGCTAGTAACTACGAGATATTAGTTTATATATTTGGTTTACCTAGTCCTAAGATATGCTGCAAAAGTGAATCCTAGATGAAATATTTATTATTAGAACAATAGTCCGGACAGATTTTGCAGTGATAATGTACTAACGGTAGACAAAAAGCGATTCATCGCGTAAGGTACAGGTGAAAACCAAAGCACCAGACGAACCGCTATATGAATAACATTATACAGACCCTCCTTGCAAAAGCGGGTAATTTAGCAAACCCCAGCGCCAATTTCTAGTCAGTTTATTTGCAACAATATTTGTGGTCTGTGGAAAGGCGAATTTCACGAACCTGAGTCGTTATGGAGATTATTCTGAAAGAACTTACCGACGACAATATCAAAAGTCTTTCGATTTTATTTCATTTAATGCCGAGATGATCGCTGAGGCCATTCCCCCTTATCGAGAGCAGGTAGGAGCAATAGACTGCTCCTTTATACCCAAAAGTGGCAAAACGACATGGGGAGTAGATTCTTTTTATAATGGCAGTATTGGAAAGTCAGAAAAGGGACTAGAGATCTCGGTTATTTCGATAGTAGACGTAGATGCATGTCAAGGTTACACCTTATCCGTACAGCAAACACCTTTCACTGAGAGAACACCTTTGGAACCGGCGAAGCCCAAGTTAAAAAAGTCAGAAGAATTGACATCAAAAAGAGTTCAAGCTTATCTTGAGCATCTAAAGATAACTCGCCCATTCTTTCCATCTGCGGTAAAGTATTTGACGGCAGATAGCTTCTACAGCAAGAAAACAGTCGTTGATGATGTTGTGAATCTAAAGCTGCACTTAGTCAGCAAGCTAAGAATTGATGCCAATATGCGTTACTGCTACACTGGCACACAAAAGTCTAGAGGCGCACGTCGAAAGTATGATAGCAAAGTAAATCTCAATGATTTATCTCGCATGGTAGATGTTGAAGAAGTTGCAGAAGATCTTTACCTTTACACCCAAGTTGTTTGGCATGTTTCACTCAAACGTAAGATTCGTATTGTCTATTTAGTCAATACTAGCGACCCAAAGAAAACACGAGTAGCATTACTTTTTTCTACAGACATCGAACTAAGCGCAGAAAGTATATACGCATATTACAAAGCTAGATTTCAAATCGAGTTCATTTTTAGAGATGCGAAACAGTTCACAGGGCTATGCCACTGTCAATCACGCTAGGAGTCGAGCTTAGACTTTCATTTCAATGTATCTCTTACTGCGCTCAATATAGCCAAATATGATCAACTACCAGCACAATCCGAGGAGGATGCAGAGCCATTATCTTTTTCGATGGCAACTTACAAACGGCTGGCGTTCAATCAGCATTTGTTAGAGCGATTTATTTCAATGTTAGACCTTGACCAATACTCCGGACAGATTTACAACTATCTCGCTGAAACCCGCATTCCACCGTTACTAGGCAGGTAAATCGAAGAGGCTGAAAGCCTTGTCCTACCGTT
>JAYSRP010000073.1:0-3393 GCA_043721015.1 Synechococcales cyanobacterium
GCTCCGGCTCCCCTTCTCCCGCCTTGGGAGAAGGGGTTGGGGGATGAGGGTCTTTCATTGCTATCTTTGGGATCTTTGTCCCGCTTTGAGTTGATACCCCTTGAGCCAAAGGAGACTACATCATGTTGCCAGGAGCTTTCATAGTAGATTCAGTTGCTTCAACAGCTTCTTCGATCGCTTCAGCCGCCTTGGTAGTTTCTACAATCGCGGCCTTAGGAAATGCTGGTAGCAAATCATTGAAAGCCGCTAGATCTTTTAGGGCCTCGGTATAGTTAGTCGCTGCGATAATCTGATTGTTGTCAGCGGCTGCTGTGTCAATTTTGTTCAAATGACCAAAAACTTCTTTGCCTAACGCCAAAGACTTAGTTCGATCGGCAGGCAACAACTCCTTAGAAATACCCACCATCCGGGTACGCAGTTCACCCAAAGGACCGTGGATAAAAGAGCGAACATTGTTCCAGTCTTGCTTGTCAATATAGCTTTCCAATTCCGGCAAGCGCTCTTTGATTTTTTCTACGCTAGAACTGGCTAACTGGATTCTGGAAAGAGTTGCAGCCGAATAAGTAGGAGCTTTCACAGCACTATCACTACAGCTAACCACCAATACTGCAATGCAGACCAACAGCAGAGAAATAAGCGGGCGAAAAAAGGACATAATATTTTAAGATGAAGAATTTTTGAATATAAGGAAATTTTAATACAATCCAAGCTAAAAGAAACCCCTAGTCGAGCCAGGGGTTTTAAAATCAAGCCTAAAGACTAGACAGAAACAGTCACTTTAGGGCCTTTGATTTCGCCTTTGGCATACTTAACAGCAAAGTCATCTAAGGAAACTACCTTGATGCTGCTGGCTTTACCGGCTGCCCAGAAAGCTTCGTAGCGCTCGGTACATACTTTCTGCATGTACTTAATCGAAGGCTTCAAGAAGTGGCGAGGATCGAATTCTTCGGGCTTAGCAGCCAAAGCTTCGCGCACTGCCGCAGTGATTGCCAACCGGTTATCGGTGTCGATGTTAACTTTGCGCACACCGCATTTGATGCCTTTTTGGATTTCTTCTAGGGGCACACCGTAAGTTTCAGGAATCTTGCCGCCAAACTTGTTGATGATGGCGATCAAATCTTCAGGGACTGAAGAAGAACCGTGCATTACCAAGTGAGTGTTGGGCAGGCGGTTGTGAATTTCTTCGATGCGGCTGATAGCCAATACTTCACCGGTGGGCTTGCGAGTGAACTTGTAAGCACCATGGCTAGTGCCAATGGCAACAGCCAGAGCATCTACGCCGGTTGTTTCGACAAACTGCACTGCTTCTTCTGGGTCAGTCAGAAGCTGATCATGAGACAAAGCACCTTCAAAACCGTGGCCGTCTTCAGCTTCGCCCATGCCGGTTTCTAGTGAGCCTAAGCAACCTAACTCGCCTTCTACGCTAACGCCGATCGCGTGAGCAACTTCGACTACTTGGCGAGTAACATTTACATTGTACTCGAAGCTAGCTGGAGTTTTGGCATCTGCTTGCAAAGAGCCATCCATCATGACGCTGGTAAAGCCCTGTTTCATTGCCGAGTAGCAAGTTGCAGCGCTGTTGCCATGATCTTGGTGCATACAAATTGGAATATGTGGGTAGGTTTCTACCGCTGCCAAAATTAGGTGACGCAAGAATGCTTCGCCTGCATAGGTGCGCGCACCGCGAGAAGCTTGCAAAATAACTGGGCTATTAGTTTCATTCGCTGCCTGCATGATCGCCTGGATTTGCTCCATGTTGTTCACGTTGTAAGCAGGAATTCCGTAACCATGCTCTGCTGCGTGGTCGAGTAAAAGCCGCATTGGGACGAGTGCCATTAGAGAGTCCTCCTAAAATTTTTTATACTATGTAATGTGAGTAATCTCACTCAATTCTTTGTCCTGTAAACACTTTACCAAACTTTACGTCAGATTTTGCTGTTTGGTACAAAGAGAAGTGCAACGGCTTGAACTCGACTTTGGCCGCTATTCACGGAGAAAATCAACTAGGGGTCTAAGCTTTACTGTTGAAACAGCTTTTGCTCACCGGCTTTTAATCTCAACACCAGTAGGCAAAAGCTGTTGCTTAATTTCAAGCTGGTTTTGACATCACAATCCGATGAATATCGGCTTCATGCTGTTGAAAAAACAGCCAACAAACTGGGAAAAAAGTCATATAGCGATTGTAGACCTCCAAACCCACCAGTTCTAATGCCTGCAACTTGTTAGAGACAAGTCTTTCATACCAAGCCCGCAAAGTCGGTTGATAGTCGTGAATAGAATCATGGGTGATTTTAAAACCCACTCTGACCGCTGCTTCTAAGTGAGTATGGTGCAGCACAATCAAAGAACCAGGGAAAAATAGCTGCATTAGCACCATCGAAGTTGGATACTCTTCTTGCGCTAGAGAAATAAACTGATGTACCGCTAGCCCACCCGGAATCAAAGCATCGTAGATTTTTTGATACAGTGGCTCTAGTTCATTGGGTCTGACATGTTCTAGTGAGCCGATCGACAATATTCGGTCATAAGGAACATGCTCAAAATCGTCGGTCACAAAATCAGTCAAAGAAACTTTCAGACCCAACTCTTCATGGGCGTAGATCTGCTGCTCCTTAGACAAAGTAAGACCTGATAGCTCTCCTTGATGCCCATTATCTTGCAGAAATCTCAGCATAGATCCCCAGCCACAGCCTAAATCTAAGATTTTCTCGGATCCATGCAAATTTAGTAAAGATAATAGATGCTGAGCTTTGTTGGTCTGAGCCTCTTCTAAAGTTTCTTGATCATTCCGAAACTCGGCGCAGGTATAAAATCGATATTTTTTGTCGAGGAATAAGGCATAAAATTCATTAGAAACATCATAATGAGCCTCGATGCCAACGGCATGATTGCAATTCATCATGCGATCGAGATAAGCCACTCTGGCTTTTTCTAGGGGATAAGATTTGGCAAACCACTCTAGTAATGGAGATTTAGGTTCGGTCCAAAACTTCCAGTTCTCTACTGGTTCTAAAGGTGTCGCAGAATGAATGCGCTGGTCGGCGATCGAATGCAAAAGTCCGTGAGCAATCAGATCTGGAGCAAGTGGCAATAGCTTCATGCTAGTTTTCCTCACTTATAAAAGTTTGGTTACACGCTGGAATCCCCTTATATTACAATGATTCTCTATTGAAATCCAAAATAGTTACATTGCAACATAATCAGGCAGCACCGGTAAGAAAAATGTTGTCTGAAAAATAAGAGTTAACGCTTAGTACCAGATAGTCTATCATTAGATAATAATTGACAACATTAACAAAAATGCAATATGTCAAACTCAACAAAGCGGTTGAAGCAACCGGATTGTGCGCAGCCACCCTCCGAAAGTATGCAGAAGAGGGCAAGATTGAAGCC
>JAYSRP010000074.1:0-3391 GCA_043721015.1 Synechococcales cyanobacterium
GAACGAAGGTATCCGCGCTTGGATGGCTCCTCAGGATCAGCCTCATGAGCAGTTTGCTTTCCCTGAAGAAGTTCTGCCTCGCGGTAACGCTTTGTAAGATTCTTTAGATTAAGAAAATAAAAAATCCTCCGCTACGGCAGAGGGTTTTTTATTTTCTTAATAGTATTTTCCAACGGTATTCAGAAAATTTTTGAATTCTTGCATATTGTAACGGTGTAGATCGATCCACTGCTGTTCATGCCAGATAGTCTAGCTCTGGGGCGGAGGGAATGATAGAATTGTAAATAATTGTAGAAATTGTCACCTCATCCCCGCTCTATATGGCCGTGCAGATTCTGGTAGAAAAGAAAAAATTAGATAAATCGCCTCTTAGCATTCATAAATTGGGCGATCGAGTACTTCGGCAATCAGCCAAGCGAGTCAGCAAAGTCGATGACGAGCTGCGCCAAACTGTGGTGCAGATGCTCCAAACAATGTATACCGCTGATGGCGTTGGTTTAGCTGCCCCCCAAGTAGGTATTAATAAACAGTTAATCGTAATCGACAGCGATCCAGAGAATCCGGCATTGCCCCCATTAATTTTGATTAATCCAGAAGTCAAAAATCGCGGTAAAGTCTTAGCCAAAGACCAAGAGGGCTGCTTGAGCGTCCCTGGCGTTTATATGGACGTAGTGCGCCCCGAAACCGTAGAAATTTCTTATAAAGACGAAAACGGTCGCCCCTGTCACCTAAAAGCCGATGGCTTTTTGGCTAGGGTGATTCAACACGAAATGGATCATCTCAGCGGTGTGCTGTTTGTCGATCGCATTGATGACAGCCTCACCCTCACTGCTGAATTGAAAAAACATGGTCTTTCGATTCAGGCCGTTCAACCCGTTATTTTAGGAGTTAGTTAGTGTTTAATTACACCCCATTGGGAAGCATTTGTCTGTTAGGAGCTTGTATTACAGCGATCGCTGCTGTGGGCTCGGTGTTTGAACTGTCTTCTGGAACACCAGAATACGGTAGCACCATTACTGGAGCCATTCTGGCAATTAGCATCCCGGCAACATTGGGCTTATTTTATGTGGCTGTGCGCAGTACTAACGCGGTGAATAAGTAATTAATTTCAAAATATTACTATTTTGCAAGAATTGAAAGTTCCTTTCGACTAAAATAGTTTGGACATTTGTAGATATTTTTAGGGTGAGGAATAATAATGGATTTAGATATTCAAGCAAAGATTGAGTGGTTGATGAAAACCATGGGGTATTGGAGTTATCTGCCAATATGGTTCGTGATCTTTGCCGAATCCGGACTTTTCTTCGGATTTTTTCTCCCTGGAGATAGTCTGTTACTCACTACTGGTTTTTTGTGCTATGCCAATCCAGGAACTTGGAATATTGCTGTCATGTGCTTCGGCAGTTTTGTGGCGGCGGTCTTAGGTGACAATGTCGGTTACTACACTGGCAAAAAGTATGGTCGGGGCTTGTTTGAAAAAGAAGATTCCATCGTATTTAAGAAAAAGTATTTGATCGCGGCTCAAGACTTTTATGATAAAAAAGGACCACTTGCTGTGGTTGCCGCTCGATTCGTGGCAATTGTGCGCACTTTTGCCCCGATCGTAGCTGGCGCTGCTGCTATGAGATATAAAACATTTATTACTTACAATATTGTTGGTGGATTTTTGTGGGCAGTGGGTTTAAACCTGCTGGGGTATTTTGCCGGTGAAGCATTAGAAAAGGCTGTGGGCAAAGGCAATGTTGAAAAATATCTAATACTAATTACCTTGTGTGTAATTTTGCTATCTTTTATTCCTTCGGCAATTCACATCGCCCAAGAAATGAGAAAAAATAAAAAGCATTAGTTTTTGGTGAGGCTGCGCGCTCTTCCAGCCTCGTCGCAGCAAAATTTACTTAGTCCTTTAAGTAACAGCCCAGCAGTCAAAACTTGGTGGGTCACTATCGTTACCAGCAGCACGACTTGATAAGCCGCCGCCAACAGTGGAGTCATCCCCGCCAGCATTGCTCCAGCCATCCAGCTTGGCACTGTCACCAACCCGGTCAAAGCTAAAGTTTGCAGCACTGGCTGGAGGCTTTGGTAAAGAGCTTGGCGCTGATATACATGTAGCCATTGATTGCCCGTAGCTCCCAAGCTCAAGCGGGTTTCGATCGACCCTTGCTCTCGCTGTAAAGACTCCAAAAACCTGTGACCCACCGCAATGGTCACGGGCGGACTCGCGGCCATCAATACTCCCACCAATATGGGTAAATAGCCGATCGAAATCTGGCCATGACCCACCAGCAGATAAACATATCCCAGCACTAACCCCGTACTCAGCAAAAATATCCCAAAAATCATCGGCATCAACTGCTGCCACGATTTACCCAGCCGACTGCTAGTGGCCACCGCTACCACAAATATTAAAATGAGTGAGCTGATCGCACTCGCCCAGGGCTGTTCACTACGCAAAACTAGACTAAAAAAGATCCCTAGCATTAAGACTTGCATGGCCGCCCGTGCCACCGAGAGGAACAATTGCCCAAGTAGCTTCATCCTGAACCACAGCAGTAACCCAGCGCCAAAAGCTACCAAGCCCCCGGTCACGGCCAAATCGATCAGACTTAATTCAGGTAATTTTTCCACGAGTACTCAATTGTGGGTTAGCCACGGTTAAAATAGTTTACATATTTTCGGACGCAAACATAGTGAGTACCATTCCCCCCTTAGACCTCAAACGACAATATCAGATGATTGGAGCCGAGATAGATGCCGCAGTGCTCTCGGTGCTTGCCTCTGGTGCATATATCGGTGGGCCGGGGGTACAAGCGTTTGAGCAAGAATTTGCTAAGTATGTGGGCACTGCTGAAGCAGTAGGTTGCAACTCGGGCACCGATGCTTTGTACTTGGCCTTAAAGATCTTAGGAATTGGCGCAGGTGACGAGGTGATCACCTCTCCCTTTACCTTTATCGCCACTGCCGAAATGGTCAGTGCTACCGGTGCTAAGCCAGTGTTGGTAGATATTGATCCTGACACCTATAACATTGACCTGACCAAGATTGCGGCAGCCATTACGCCTCAGACCAGAGCAATTATGCCAGTGCATCTATTTGGTAGACCAGTAGATATGACTGCACTGATGTCGATCGCTAACGCTCATAATTTAAAAGTAATCGAAGACTGCGCTCAATCTGCTAGCGCAGAATGGGCAGGCCAAAAGACTGGCAGCATTGGTCATATAGGCTGTTTTAGCTTTTTTCCTACCAAAAACTTGGGCTGCTGCGGCGACGGCGGAGCCATTACTCTCAACGACCCCACCTGGGCGGCAGATGCCCGGATGTATCGAGAACATGGTAGCCGGATGCGCTACTACCACGAAGTTGTGGGCATCAACAGTCGCTTAGATGCTCT
>JAYSRP010000075.1:0-3389 GCA_043721015.1 Synechococcales cyanobacterium
CTTCAAATATTCAAAAAATATTTAGACGGAACTGTTACATGAGACCCAAGAAGTGCAGAACACCTTGACCAGTAACTAATTCGGTGACTACTGCGGCGACGAAGCCGATCATAGCTGCCCGACCATTGAGGTTTTCAGATGAAGCGGTGAAACCGAATTTAGCGTCATTTTTGTTTTGCATAGTCCTAACTCCGTTATGTGGCTTAGATTGTAGCCTTATGTTAATTAATGTAACTAATTTTTAAGTAGAAAGCAAACTGGGTAGAATTTAAACCGGTAGTGATTCCCGCACCCTCCCCTCACCATGCTTCGATCCTCCTTTGGAGATGCTGCGCGAACGCCAGCCACTTCTGCATCTCAGACTCCTTCTCAATATTCCAAGTCCCAGCAGTCGCTAGACCGCTACTATCAAGAAATCTACGATACGATCCTCAGTCGCCAGCACCCAATCACAGGGCTGTTACCGGCCAGTACTGCTGTGACTGCCCATGGCGATTATACCGATGCCTGGGTCCGCGATAACGTCTACAGCATTTTGGCTGTGTGGGGCTTAGCCTTGGCTTATCGACGGGCTGGTTCACCTCCCGGTCGGTTGCACTTGCTAGAAAACAGCGTGGTGAAACTGATGCGTGGCCTGTTAGTTTGCATGATGCGGCAGGCGCAGAAGGTTGAGAAATTCAAATACAGCCAGTCGCCATTAGATGCCTTGCACGCTAAGTACAGTACCACCACCGGTTTAGAAGTAGTCGGCGACGATGAATGGGGTCATTTACAGCTCGATGCCACATCTCTATTTGTCTTGACCCTGGCACAGATGACCAGCAGTGGCTTGGGGATCATTTACTCGATCGATGAAGTGAATTTTGTCCAAAACTTGGTCTATTACATAGGTCGCACCTATCGCACCCCAGATTTTGGTCTGTGGGAACGAGGCAACAAAATCAATCATGGCAGCGCGGAATTAAATGCTAGCTCGATCGGCATGGCCAAAGCGGCTTTAGAAGCTATCAATGGCTTAGATTTATTTGGAGCCGCTGGTTCTCAAGCTTCGGTGATCTATGTTTTGTCCGATGAAATTGCTCGATCGAGAATCACTTTAGCTTCTCTATTACCCAGAGAATCAGCTTCTAAAGAAACCGATGCCGCCTTGCTGAGCGTGATTGGCTTTCCGGCTTTTGCGATCGAAGACCCGGTACTAGTGAAACGCACCCGCGATAAAATTGTTAGTCAACTCGGTGGCCGCTATGGCTGTAAGCGCTTTTTACGAGATGGCCACCAGACGGCGATCGAAGACCATACTCGTTTACATTACGAGCCTGCTGAGCTGCAAGCTTTTGAAAACATCGAGTGCGAGTGGCCATTGTTTTTCACTTACTTGTACTTAGATGCTCTGTTTCAGGGAGACGAAGAATCGATCGTGCACTATCGCAATGCCCTCGCGGCAGTTACTGTGGAGCGCCAAGGCTATCAGTTGTTGCCAGAGCTGTACTTTGTCCCCAAAGCACAAGTTGATGCCGAGAAGCAAAATCCCCAAAGTCAGACCAGGTTACCCAATGAAAACTTACCCCTAGTGTGGGCACAGAGCCTATATTTGCTAGGACAAATGCTTGATGATGGTCTGCTGGCTCCGGGGGATCTAGATCCCCAAGGGCGACACTTACGCATTGGCCGACAGCGCCAACCGACTATTCAGATTGCTCTAATTGCCGAGAATAGCGAGTTACAAGAACAGTTGGCAGAGTATGGCATTGCCAGCCAAACTCTAGAACAAATTGCCCCGACTCAGGTGCGATCGTCTACTGAACTAGGCAGAGTCTATAACCATCTGGGCGAAAATTCCAAGCTGGGTCTCAGCGGTCGCCCGATTCGGCGCTTGCGCAGTTTAATGACTTCCCAGGTGTTTCAAATTCAGGGTCAGCAAATTGTCTTTTTGCCCGCTTTTTTGGATCAACAGCAGTTCTATATCACTCTGGATTATCACTTCTTAGTCTCCCAAATCCGCGCCGAGATTGCCTATATCAGTCGCCACTGGTATCAACTCGGTCGCGCCACCATGACTTTGTTACTGACCAAAGAGCTATTGCAAGAAGGTCAAGCCGAGTTTCAAAATCAGGAATACAATTCACCACTGTTAGCCTTGCTCCACGAATTACAAGGCGGTCGCTGTCAAGGGGTAGCTATTCGCCTAGGTCTTCTGAGTCAATTGATGTTGACAGCAGGCACCGAGCAAATTAACTTACCAAATTTTGAATTCGACGATCGACCTACCGATGCCTTGATCGTGTCTCCTACTAACTATCTGAGATCGACCACTAATCACGACGTACCGCTCACCACCAACCAAGAGTTCCGACTAGAATCAGCTACTGATCTGCTTTGGCTGCTGGATACCCTGCGCCAAACCGATAATATCTATCAGCAGGTGGAGCTATTACATCGACTAGTTAAAATCAAGAGCCTCAATTTTGATACCGGCTGGGGGGGCTTCGGTCGCCCGGTAACTTTGGCACAGTTGCTCACCGAGGTTTATCTACGTGCTGGTCAAGCTCAGCCTCATCCGAACTGGGCTGTAGTGCGCTACAGCGCCGGGGTGTTGGGCAAGGTAGATATGAGCCTTTCTGATTCTGTCACCGAGATTTTGGTGCGCGGCAAGCAAATTGCTGTGGGGATGGCCTACAGTGAAGATTCTTTGATTGATGCTCCGATCGCCCATGCGGAATTAGTCGAAAAAATAGATACTTTTTGCAGAGAAGATATCCGAGATCGAGTGTTAACTCAAGAGATTTTGATCTATTTGAGCTTATTAATTAAGGCCGAACCTCGATCGCTTGATGGGATGCTGACTTTGAGGGTGGGATATCTAATTTTGCTGATTACTAGCGAGATTGCGATCGAGCAACATTTAACTCAAGATGAAGCCTATGAGGCGTTAATGTGTTTGAGTCCTTTTGAGATTAAAACTCGCCTACGCCATGTGGCGATCGATTACCAAAAGGTCGATAGCTCTGCATATACCAAAGGCGATAGCTTCGCTCGCACCAAGGGCGATCGATTGGTATTTCAGCAAGAGTCTTTGCACCTCAGTCAAGACAACATTCAGTGGAATTTGCAATCTGAGCCAACTCCTACTCCTAGCGGCGGCTGGCTGCGTCAGCGCAAGCGAGATGGGGCGGTAAATCGCCTGTCAGTAAATTTCTATCCGAGTATCTGGAATTTGTTAGAACATTGCCCTGGGGTGATTGTAGGAGACAAGCTAGAAAAGCGTAATCGTTTGGAGAGTAAGCCAATTTTGGCGGAGATGACTCCGGGTGAGCGTAATTTTGCGCTGCGGGTGGAGCATTTGCTGAATAAAATCACGGCTCCAGAATATCGTCAGCTCAATATTGAGG
>JAYSRP010000076.1:0-3379 GCA_043721015.1 Synechococcales cyanobacterium
GTACAACTAATAATATTCCGATCGGTGGCGTGGTTACTGATCAAGGAGCTACCAATGGCGTTGCAGCTACGGCCAAACTAACTACAACTGGTCAATTCCTGACCCTCAACAAATCGTTTTTTCCGCCAAATATTACCCTGGGACAGCCTTCTACCTTGACTGTTTTGATTTTGAATAACAATGTAGGAGCGGTATCTTTAAGTGGGGCGGCTTTAACCGATGTGTTTCCCACTGGCATGTCGATCGCCACTACCCCCAATCAAACCCTTACTGGTGCAGGCTGCACTGGCAACATTACCGCCATCCCTGGTAGTAGTCAGGTGTCTTTGAGTAATGGTGTGATTCCGGCTGGAACAATATGCACCTTAAAAGTAGATGTCACATCTACTTTTGCCGGAAATTTGAGCAATAGTTTACCGGTTTTTGCTATTACCTCTAACGAAAATGTCACTAATAACAATAGTGCCGCAGTTAGTCTTACCCTCTTGGGAACTAGTGATTTACAAGTACTCAGTAAAGATGACGGCATCACCACCATTGCTCCTGGTGGTACTAGCACTTACACCATCAAAGTAAAAAATAATGGCCCCGATAACGTTGCTGGTGCCACTTTTGTAGATACTGCCCCCGCTGGAATGACTATTAATAGCTGGACTTGTACCGCATCCACTGGTTCAGCCTGTGATACTGCTGCGGGCACCGGCAATATTAATGCGAGTCTGAGCTTGCTCAATCAGGGCACAGCAACATATACCGTCAATGTCACTATTTCGCTAGCGGCAACTGGCTCGATTACTAACAAAGCCACCATCTCGGCTCCGCCGACTGTGAGTGAACTAATTAGTACTAATAACTCTGCTCAAGATACCAATACCATTAAGGGCAAAGTATCTTTGATTTTGGTGAAGCGGATTACGGCGATTGGCAGCACTACCCTCACTACCACGATCAATGATGCCGGTAGCAACGATAACAATCCCTATTGGCCGAAACCGATCGATAGCAGTACTGGGATCAGCACCTTTTTGGCAGGTGATATCGATAAAACTGTCTTGCCAGGAGATATCGTGGAATATACAATCTATTTTCTAGACAATGGTACTGCAAATGCGGCGGAGGTCAATATTTGTGACTTTATTCCTAAAAGTAGTGCTTATCTGAATGGTTCCTTGCTCTTAGCGACTGGCTCCGCTACCCCAATACCTATTTCTGACCCGGTGGGAGATACTGATGGTGGTTTCTACCCCAACCTATCTAGTTTTCCGGCTGTTTGCAGTATTGGTACGGATAAGGGTAACGGGGCAGTGGTAGTGAATGTAGGCAATGTGAGTAGATCGATCGGGGCTGGTGATCCACTAGGTTCCTACGGTTTTATTCGCTTTCGTACCCAAGTAAATCAGTGATTTGTTTGACTCTCTTCATATGCAGCATAAACTCCTTGGACGTTATACCAATTCAGAAAAATGCGGGCAACCTGTTCGGCTAGTTGAGATTGATTGCGATCAATCAACCATTGAATCAAAGGCTTCAGGGTATTCTCGTTTAACCTCCCTCCTACGGACAAAACCCCCCACAGAATGCGGTGTAGCACTGTCATCTGGATCATCATCTTCACTTCGGTAGTGGGATGTTTCAGGTAAAATACCACACCCATCCGACCGCGCTGGATTTCTTTTTCGACCAGGCTTGGCAGTTCTTCCGTCGAAAATTCTTTGTGGTAGTGATAACCAAGTGCCTCAGGGCATTTGATTAGCTTTAAGCCCATTTTCTTGAGCCTCACCCCCATCTCTAGGTCTTCCCAGCCATATTGGATAAACCGGGGGTCAAACAAGCCTGCATCAATCAGCCAGTGACGGGGAATCGCCACATTGTTGGTTTCAAAATAAGCCGCCGAAAAATCGGTGATCTTCGCTTGCTCGGCGGTGGGGTCGGTAAAGTTACAGGTAGCAATTAGGCGACCATAGGTAAAGATTTGGTCAGAGCCAGCATCGATCGATTTCTTTAAAGCTGCTGCATGGGTTTCCAAAAAGGACGGTGTGACCACCACATCACTGTCTACAAACACGATTACGTCACCCTGTGCTGAGTTCACCCCCAGATTGCGGGCAGCGGTGATGCCAGCATGATCTTGGCTGACCACCCGCACATGGGGAAATTGATCGGGGTTGGCCGCTAGCCACTCCACTGTGCCATCGGTAGAGCCATCATCGACTACCAATAATTCATATCGATCGGCGCTAGTAAGCTGCTGATTCTCTAAGGCTGTCAGGCACTTTTCTAAAATCGGCTGGCGGTTATAGGTGGGGGTGATGACAGTAAGAAACATTGATAAGCCTCGAAATTTGTCAGAGGTTGGTCGGGCGCTTGCATTTTAGCCTGAATTCTGCCCAGTATGTAAATTCTTTAGTGAGATTATTAATGTCATCGGTTCAAGTGGAGAAACATCAAATCCTAATGCTAAGTAAAAATTCTTGGCTTGTTCTGAAATAGCATGAACAACAATGCCACGGATTCCGATCGTATCTGCCGCACGCATTATTCGCAGCGCTGCATCACGAAATAGAAAACGTCCTAACCCTTGTCCTTGACAAGAAACATCGATCGCCAGTCGAGCCAAAATCACTACGGGAATTGGGTCAGGCATATTTCGTCGAAAGTTCCCTGATACAGATTGAGTACTAATTGCCCCAGAAGCAAGAGCGTAATATCCCATTACCCTTTTATCAATACAGGTAATAAACGTCCTGGTAGCACCACTGTTTTGATTAGTTAATGCTCGTTTTTTTAACCAGTTATCAAGCGAAATAGTTCCACAGGAAAAATCAGCCGTTTCATGACAACTAGCGAGTAGCTCAGGAGATGTAAAATTCACGATTGCTCCCAAGGTGCAATGGCCTGCATAGTTTTACATAGACGTTCGTTAGGCTGTGCTGGTGCATCCAAAAGGGCAAGAAATTCTTCATAAGCTTCTGGAGTTGCCAAGAACAGAGTCCGTTCGAGTAACGCTTCTTCTGCTGCGGTGCAGGCGGCTTGCAAAATAAAATCGGTGCGATTTTTGCCCTGGATCTTGGCTGCCATATCAATCAAATCACGTTCTGCTGGTTGAATGCGCAAATTGAGCGTATTGCGTGGAGTTGTTTTCTGGGCTGTCATGGTATTTCTCTAGGGAAGTTGCTGAAACTGTGCTACAAAGATTCTATCACAATGTAATGACAATGACATTACTTCGCCTCGCTTAGACTCAGAGCAACAGTCATAGACAGTTTAAATACAACGAATTTACGGGTACCAATTTAACGCGGGACACATTGGCTACCCCTCACCCCAGCCCTCTCCCACAAGGGGAGAGGGAGCAAGAGACTTCGTTTTGCGCTCCGGC
>JAYSRP010000077.1:0-6874 GCA_043721015.1 Synechococcales cyanobacterium
CAAGTTTGGTCTTCGGTGAGTGACAACGTTTCTAGATATTTAGTACGCTTTACTTGCGCAGCCTTTTTATCTTTCTGTTGCTTCTCCTTGGTCAAATTATCAGCGATCGACTGTATTTCCGAAAAACACCGAGATCCGGGAGTTAATGATGCCGCAGACTTCCCAACGCCAGCTAACTCCTTCAGACGGCTGATCAATTGCAAATCTACTTGTGGTTCTCGTTTTACCAACTTCAACAAAAACTTTTGTTGCTCAGCTTCAGTCAAAGCTGGCAGCCATTTTTCTAGTTTGATATCAGCAGTTTGATGACTAAGACTCGCCTGAGCCGCAGCTTCTACTAAATTAGGATCAAGTTCTATCCAGTCCATATATGATTTAAGTGGTCTAGAAAGCTTCTCTAAATTAGGCGGAATAGGTGGTTCAATAGCGTCTTCCTCCAGAGTAGGAGCCATGCGCAACCAAACCAAATAGAGCAACCGCAGATCTCCAGCCATCAAGTCTTCCCTTAACGACAAAAACTTTGACAACCAACCTTCACCTTCCATCCAATCAGATGACCCTTCTTCTTCGTTGATGTTGATATCTAAGACAACATGATTAGCTGTTTTAGTGATAGTGATTACATCAGGCAAATCATAAGGCTTAAATAACTCGGGGTCAATAAGTGATGTGGGGAAACGGAACATCAATTGCCAAGCACCCCAGTTGGCCATATACAACATGGCATCAAAGTATTGAGTCAACACTTTCTCGGCACTGCCTCGAAAGTCACCATAGTTGTAAACAAAAATTGCTTGATTAGGAGAAACCTGGGCACGACTAGAAAGTTTATTGATCTCGGCTTGCTCATCGGTGGTTAAAGGACGATCTATCGCCTGGAATTCGTAGTATTGATATTCGCTCATGGCAACCTTCCCCTAAATGATTTGGCAACAATATCATACATCTATTTCTTTTTTCCAGTAATCGTGGCACCTTGGTCGGTGAGGTCGATATTTTCGATGTCGAGATTGCGGAACTGTAAATAGTTAGTCACATGTTCTTCCAATGTCGATCGGGATACCCCTAATTGTTTGGCAACATCGTTTAATGGTAAGTCTACTTTACCAATCTGGAGTTTGCTATCAGGTGAAAGTTGGGGTTGCCCGTCTTTGATAGATAGTTTGCCTGCGATTCCTATATACACTGGTTTACCACGCAGTTGCGGCATTATTTTGAGCAGCCGCCGCATCATTTCGGTGCGAGAACTAGCTGGCATATTTTCTACTTCAGCCAAGTCTACGATCGCCCCAGTGCGGATTTGGTCTTGTTGGATTTGGGTTTTAATTTCTTTTACTGCTGCTGGTAAAGCTTTAGTTTCACCATTCTTGTTAGTAAGGCTAGCTATGATTAAATTATCCACCTCTGCGGCAGTTAGTTTTTCCTGGACAGCCCCAGGCTTAGCTGTCTTGATATTTTCTTGAATAGCAGTGGCTGTGCGTGGTGGAGCTGGTGAAGGGGAAGTTGAGGGTGTTGAGTTCGGCGGCTGAATAATTTCTGGTTTATCGGTGTACCAATCGGGTAATTCACTGGCGCGCTGCACATAGAAGTAGGCGATCCCAATAGTGAGGCCGATCGAACAAAGCGCAACTAGGGCAATAATTTTTTTCATGAGTTCTAAAATTTTATTGATTTGCCCAAGGCTCAGGTAAGATCAAGCAATCCTTTTCACAATAACTGATGACTAGCTCAATTGGTGTTGTCTCTAAATTATTTTGTCGCATGTCCAAGGGGGTACATGAGATTGATATGGCACAGCTTACGCTCAAAGCTGGCCAGGGAATTGAGGGTGATATTCATGCTAACCCGATCAGTCCCCGGCAAGTACTGATTGTGCGGCAGGAAAATTTAAGGAAGGGATCTTTGGGTTATGGCCCGATCGAAGATATTCTGCCAGGGCGGTTTGGTGAAAATTTGGTAGTCACTGGAATTTCTGGCGGCGAGTTTGTGCCCGGAGCAAGGCTGGAGTTTGCAGGTGGTGCCGTAATTCGGTTGACTTTTTACTGTGAGCCTTGCAAAAAAATTGCTGGTTTGGTGTGGGAAATTAAAGATGTTGAGCAGAAGCGAGGGATTTTGGGTGTAGTGGTGCAAGATGGTGTGTTGAGAGCAGGAGAAGATTTTAAAATTCAGGCCGGGGTATTCACCGCATTATCAGAAATCCCATATCAGCGGTTCTTAGATTTTTTGGCTCAGGTGCCAGCGGGTAAGGTAGTTACTTATTCATCGTTATTGGTGGGCATTGGAGCCGATCGAGGATACCTGCGAGCAATACCGGGATATTTACGCAAAGCAGCGGCAGTCGGGTATCCGGCTCACCGAGTGTTGGATTCTAAAGGCTGCTTAACTGCGCATGTTGACGATCAAAGCGATCGACTGTTAGCCGAAGGAATCGAGGTGATGAAAGATGCTGATAAGTTTTGGGTGTCGATCGACAAATATTTATGGAGCAGTAGTTATTTTTGATCCCATTACTCTTGTTTCTAACATAATTTCCTGATCGAACAATTCAATTCTTAATTCCTCCAGCATGTCGATCGCCGTAATATCATTTTCGGACATTTCTCTGGTTTCCAAAATCAGCTTTTGTATCTTAGGTCGATCTGCAAGTGTCTCCATCAAACCACTCCGCAGATCCTCGGCATTAGCAAAGCACAGTGGTGCATCATAGCGATAAATTAGAGCGTTATCTTGATCAATCACTGTTACTTGAGGATGCAGTAGTCGCCATAACAATTCTAATAGAGACAAACCCACTGCAATGATTACTCCGATTGTGATATCGGTAAAGGTTACTCCAATCAAAGTAACTATTGCCAATCCAAATTCATTCCGTCGAAATTTATAGAGCCTAATAAACTCTGGAATATCAATCAACCGAGTAGCAGCAAAAATCAGCAAGGCTCCTAAAGCCGCCTTCGGGAAAACGGCCAATACCGGACGCAAAAACAGCAATTCTAAAATCACTACGACCAATGCCACGATCGAATACAACTGAGTTTTGGCTCCAGCCGATTCACCCAAAGCCGTACGGCTAGCGCTACTGCTAACCGGAAAGCCATGGGCTAAACCATTGCTCAAATTTGCCACCCCCAAAGCCAACAATTCTTGATCTGCTGCCACCGTGTAGCCATTGCGGCTAGCAAAAGCGCGTGCCGTCAACACATTGTCGGAATATCCCACCAGCGCAATGCCCAGTGCTGGTAACAGCAAAGATTTAACATCTTCGATCGACACCTGAGGCAAACCCAATTGCGGCAACCCAGCAGGAATTGCACCCACTACCGCCACTCCGGCCTGCTCTAAGTTTCCTACCGCCACTGCCCCCGTAGCTAATAAAACACCCAACAAGGGAGCCGGAAAACTGGGAGCTAGTTTCTGGACAGCAAATAAAAAAATCAACACAAACAGACCGATCGCCAAAGTTGGCCAGTGATAAACATCCAGATTTTGCCAAACCTGTGACACCGAACCCAACACGGTTTCGGCAGTGGTGTTAATGCCGGTCAAATTACTCATCTGTCCCCCCATCATCAGCAGCGAAACCCCTGCCATGTAACCCACCAAAATCGGCTTAGAAAGCAGGTTAGCCAAAAATCCTAGCCGCAGACCATAGCCAATCAAGCAAATAATGCCAACCAAAAAGGCCAACAGCGCGGCTAAATCGATCGCGTCACTACTACTCTTGGTCAAAGCTGCGAGCGCCGTCGCAGTCAATAGAGAAATGCCAGATTCTGAGCCGATCGAAAGCTGAGGGGAAGAACCCAGTACGGCATAGACTAAAAATGGTAAAATTATTGCCCAAAGGCCAGTTGCTGGCGGCAGGCCCGCCAGCTCGGCATGAGCCAAACACTGGGGGGTCAAGTAGGCAGCAACGGTGATGCCAGCTAACAGATCACCGCGCCACCAGGCTCGATCGTAAGCCAGGATTTTTTGTAGTCCTAAAAATTTGGGGAGGAGATAGTTTGGCAAGGTAGAATAAGCTGGTCAGATATATTCTGATGGTAGCCTTACTTTTCCCTTTCCTGATGCCTCTCAAAGCAGTTCTGCTAGATTTCAACGGTACGATCATCAACGATGAGCCGATTCATCGTCAGTTAATTGACGAGCTGCTGTTGGCCGAAAACCTGCGGCCAGCTCCCAAAAATTATCGCCAAATTTGTCTCGGGAAGAGCGATCGAGCTTGTTTATTAGAGCTGCTGGCCGAGCAGGGACGATCGATCGATGATATCCAGTTACAAAAGCTTTTGATCAAAAAGACTGCGGCCTATCAACAGCGGCTGGGATCGATCGCTGATCTGCCGATCTACAGCGATTTAATCGATTTTTTAGACGAAGCTCAATCGGCTGGCTTGCAGCTAGCAATTGTGACTGGAGCTATGCGATCGGAGGTTGAAGCGGTGCTGCGCCAGAGCGGTCTGGAGGAAAGATTTGCCACCATCGTAGCCAGTGAAGATGTGAACTCTGGCAAGCCCTCGCCCGCTGGATATTTGCTGGCAGCCGATCAATTGCAGGTGCGACCTCAAGAATGTCTGGCGATCGAAGATACTTTCCCTGGTTTACAAGCCGCCAAAGCTGCCAATATTCCGGTGGTGGGCATTGCTCACACCTATCCTTTCCATATGATGCAGCGTTTGTCTAACTGGGCGGTGGATTGCTTTGCCGACTTAGAGTTACAGCGCATTCAATATACTTACGGAGAGTAGAGCATGTCCCAGCTTCGAGAATTGGCCATGACATGCCTCAAATGCCAAGAACAGCAGCCATGAATGATCAGTTGCAGCCTCAATTTACCGAGATTCTTGACCTGATCAAGAACACTCAAAACTATGTCATCGCCACCAGCAATCAAGAGCTGATCAGGCTTTACTGGAGTGTGGGCAAGTATATCGACGATCGATTGCAGGCTACGGAGTGGGGGAAAAAAACTGTTCAGCAACTCGCCGACTTCATTCAAGCCAAAGAACCTGGCATCAAAGGCTTTGAAAAGCGCAATCTAGAAAGGATGCGCCAATTTTATAAGCTCTATCCTGGCTCTGCAATTGCGTCAGCACTGCTGACGCAATTGAGAGATGATATCCCGCATCCCATCACGTTTTAAGGTGGGCGAAATAATTATTGCTTGTCCTGGGGTTAGCTAGCCTACTATTCGGCGTGTTTTGGATGATCTTCGTGAATCTGGTCAGATTCGCTGCATTCAGAAAGGCAAGGATGCCGAGTGGGAAAAGCTCGATGCTTTTCCTGGGCAAATGTGATCACGTTAATGATCACATTGATTCACCTCGGGTGGAGATATGGACTGTCTTTCAAATGCTGATGCAAAGTAGATCTTAGCTTATTCCTTGTTCTGTAAGAGGCATTTTTTGAATGTGATCATTTGCAAGCTAATATGATCATGAGAAGCTTAGATGATCACATTAGCCTAAATTTCACGGGTCATCAATTCTTTGAACACCAACTCATTAATGCCCAGCCGAATATTTATTCTAGGATGGGGATGCTGAAACTTATTTTCGATCTCTATGAGTGAAACCATTGCAGTTACTGATGCCATTACCACCATCGCAGAAGCAGAACGACGATTTGGGCTGATGCGTAATGAAGACCCAAATTTTTTCTGGGAATGGCAGCGCTCTTCTGCGGAACTCACGGAACAGGATACCAGCCAACTTGCCGATCTCCGTCGTCGCTACGTTTATCACAGATCGGCTGGACACCTACTGGAAAACACTGTAACTTTGTTGCTAGTTTCGCTACTGCTGGCGATTGCGGGCTTTTACGATCCGCCTTTTCGAGTACGTGCAGAAGAATCAGTAAAGTTGGTAATTCAAGACAGCGAAGAAATTCTGCAAGGCCGAATAGATGCCTTGGTGATCTGTGATTCTTTCTGGGTAATGATTTTGGAATCTAAGAAGACAATGCTTTCTATTTGGTCTGCTTTGCCCCAAGCTTTAGCTTATTTGATGGCGAATCCTCACCTCGGCGCATCTGCGCAGGCAAATCGCCCCGGCTTTGGGATGTTAACGAATGGAGATGAAATGCTGTTTGTGAAAGTAGCTCCGGGTCAGTATGGTTTATCGCGGGTGTTCTCTCCTTTTGTGGCTGAGGCTGAGCTGGTGACGGTGCTGAAAATTTTGCGCCAGTTTGGTTCTGGTTATCAGGCGGAGTAAAGAGGGTTTTACGGTTAAAATTAAGGTGAATTTATTTTGGCGGTGATTGGAATGACCACCTTAGAAGCAATTATTGATGAATTGTCAGTGGCTCCAGAGTCGCTACTGCTGGAGGTTGCCAATTTCATTAAGTCTGCGAAAGTTGATAGTTCTGCTGTGCCCGATCGATTACCTCGCACTCCAGGTCTGCATCAGGGGAAGGTGTGGATGAGTGATGATTTTAATGATTCATTACCAGACGAATTTTGGTTGGGCGAAGAGAAATGAGAGTATTGATTGATACCCATGTTTTGATTTGGTGGACTGATGATGTCAATCAACTTTCGACATTGGTACGAAGTATGTTGGCAGATCCACAGACTGAGCCTGTTTTAAGCATGTCAAGCATTTGGGAGATGCAAATCAAGATTTCTCTGGGTAAACTTTTATTACAGACGGATTTGCCGATACTGGTAGAGACTGAAATGAGTCGGAACAGCTTCACTCTACTATCAGTTGAATTGAACCATATTTATGGACATAATGATTTACCATTGCACCATAAAGATCCGTTCGATCGTTTATTGATCTCTCAATCAGTGATAGAAGCAATACCAATCATCAGTATTGATGAAAAGTTTGATGCCTATGGCGTGCAGAGGCTTTGGTGAGTTCTAACTTTCAGAGAT
>JAYSRP010000078.1:0-3378 GCA_043721015.1 Synechococcales cyanobacterium
CTAGCAAATGCTTTCGATATTAAGCTCAAGAATATTGCCAATACCCATGTGATTTATTGGGGCGGTAAGCTCTTGGCTTTATGGGAAGCGGCTGAACCACATCGGTTGTTGCCAGAAACCTTAGAAACAGTTGGTTTAGATTATCTAGATGGAGCCTTACAGCCCGGAGACGCTTTCGCTGCTCATCCTCGCATTGACCCAGCCGGTAAATTGGTGAATTTTGCGCTGAAAACTGGTCTATCGACCACCGTTAAAGTATTTGAATTCGATCAATCGGGCAAGCTAGACACCACCTACGAACATGTAGTGCCCGGTTTTGCATTTATCCATGATTTTGCAATTACCCCTAACTACTGTATTTTCTTCCAGAACCCGGTGGGCTTCAATCCTTTACCGTTTTTGTTAGGTGCCAAAGGAGCCGGAGAGTGCGTGAAATTTAAGGCCAGCGAAGCTACCAAAATTTTGGTAATTCCCCGCAATGGCAAAGATCCGGTCAAGGTATTTGAAAGCAAGTCGGGCTTTGTGTTCCACCATGCCAATGCTTTTGAAACTGAGCAGGGCCTGTCGATCGACTCGATCGCCTATGGTAGTTTCCCCGAAGTAGAGCCAAACAAAGATTTTCGTGAAACCAACTTTGATCGCTTAGATCCAGGCCAGCTCTGGCGCTTTCAGCTAGATTTTGCTTCTGGGAAAGTTGATCGAGAATTAATCGAACCACGCTGCTGCGAATTCCCCACGATGAATCCTGCCCAAGTAGGTCAAGATGGTCGCTATTATTATTTGGGAGCTGCGGCCAAAGAAACCGGCAATGCGCCGCTACAAGCGATTACTAAGATTGATCTGCAAACCAAACAAACCATCATTTGGTCAGCAGCGCCTCATGGCTTTGTCAGTGAGCCACAGTTCATCACCAAGCCCCAAGCAGCCACAGAAGACGATGGTTGGGTAGTTACGTTGGTTTATCAGGCCGATCGAGATGCCACCGATATTGTCATCCTCGATGCCAAGGATCTAACGGTAATCGCTAAACTCCATCTTCCCCACCATCTGCCTTTCGGACTCCATGGCAGTTGGACAGATGAAATATTTTTACCAAGTTAACCCAAAACCCGTAAACCCCAACGTAGGGGCGGGTTTATCAGGAATCCCCAAAACATTACAAAATCTATCAATAAAAACCCGCCCACCCCAGCCGGTTGGGGAACGTTAGGGCGAGCGGGTTGCAAAAATTCAGAAAGTCGATCAACCAAACATCCGATGCTGTAAAGAAGGCATCTGACGGCGTACCTGCGCCAAGCGACTAGGTGAAATCTCTGCTACCGCCACCCCAGGAGCATCACCAGCATCTGCCAATACTACCCCCCAAGGATCCACAATCATGGCGTGACCATGGGTATAGCGCATGGCGTAGTGGTTGCCAGTTTGAGCAGGAGCCATAACATAACAGGTATTTTCGATCGCCCTAGCCTGTAACAACACCTGCCAATGATCCTTCCCGGTATAAGCCGTAAAAGCCGCCGGGACAAACAACACCTCAGCTCCCTGTTTAGATAAATGCCGATACAGCTCCGGAAACCGCACGTCATAACAAACCGACAAGCCCAAATTCCCTAGCTCTGCCGATTTATAGACTTCTGGTAGCTCATTACCAGCTTTCACTGTTTTAGATTCTAGGTAAGTATTGCCATCGGGCAGATCCACATCAAATAAATGCACCTTCTGATAGCGAGATAGCTCTTGACCATCGGGACCGATCAGCAGAGCCGTGTTGTAAACCTGATTTTCGCCAGCAGGTGTAGGAAAACCACCGCCCAGCAAGGTAATTTGAAATTTTTGGGCAGCCGTTTTTAGGAATTTTTCAGTAGAAATAGCGATTTGGCTAGCCTGGGCAATCTTGGCTCCTTCTTGACCCAAAAAAGCAAAATTTTCTGGCAAAGACACCAGCTCAGCACCGCGCCTCACTGCCAAATCGATCAGCTCCTCGGCCTGTGCCAAGTTCTGTTCCAGGTTGGGGGAGCTAGTCATCTGAACGGCGGCGGCGAGATAAGATTTCATTGCAGTAAAAACAAAGGTGGATGAGGTGAAGGCCGAATCGCCGCTAGGCGGCGACTCCTGGTTTTTTGCTTAGATGACTTTGACAGTACGTAACACAAAGAACAGAGCAACAGCAGCAACGGCCATCGCGCCCAAAAAACCAACGTATATAAGCAAAGCCATAATAAAACTCTCCTAAATAATTTTTTATTGAACATTCAGCACTCATTAAACCATTCTGCTGAGTCCTGCGTCTATCATGATTTTGCCTAGTCTGAACTAAGGCTATGACGTGCTCCCTAATTCTGTTGTATTTTAGGGAAAGATTATTTTCTAAGTATTATTTTTTATTCTTATGAATCAAATTCGGTTATTTGGCCAAAAGCTTGGCCTGCTCTGCCTTGTGGCATTGATGGCTTGGCAGATCTGGCTGTTACCAGCGGCAGCCACTGCCCTGTATGAGATTCCTACCATTTCCAAAGGAGTACCCACTTGGTCGATCGATAAGGCCGGAGTGCTCAGTGTGGCCACCAAGGCTAAGATCAGTAGTGTGATGGAGAAGCTGGCAGCAGATACCGGCAAGGAAATTCGGTTCGTGACCATCCATCGCTTCGACTATGGAGACAATGCTCAGACTTTTACCACCAAGATTTTCCAGAAGTGGTTTCCGACTGAGGAAGCTCAAAAAAATCAGATGCTCATTTTGCTTGACGATCTCACTAATACTACTGGAGTAGCTACTGGTGCCGGGGTTAAGGAAGTGATGAGCGAGGCGATCGCCACCAGTATTACCACCGAAACCATGTTGGTGCCCTTGCGCACTGGCAATAAGTACAACCAGTCTTTTTCGGATGCGGTCGATCGAGTTGCGGCAGTGATCACGGGTCAACCAGATCCAGGACCGCCGGTAATTAAGGAAGAAGCAGTTGCTGGTAGCACCTACCTGACCGCCGAAGAAACCAGTGCCAATCGCTTTAGCTTTACGACGATCGTGATTGTGCTGCTGATTGCGGCTACTGTGCTGCCGATGCTTACTTGGTGGTGGTATCAAAACCAAGATTAGGATTATTTTCAGATCTATTAAGGAGGGCGTGATATTAATCACGTCCTTTTTTTTAATCCATTCCACTGATACCTACCGGCACTTTGAAAACCTCATCCAGAACGAGAGAACACCTTAAATTTGTTGGTATCTTATAGAATGGAGTTGGCTGCCAAACAAAATCTAAAACCAGAAGAGCAGGAGGGGTACCAATTTAACGCGGGACACATTGGCTACCCCTCACCCCAGCCCTCTCCCACAAGGGGAGAGGGAGCAAGAGACTTCGTTTTGCGCTCCGACTC
>JAYSRP010000079.1:0-6857 GCA_043721015.1 Synechococcales cyanobacterium
TAACTAAGAATAATTTTGAAGTATATGAATTAAAAACAAAAGACACGCTGGTACAGTTACTCTCACAGGCTAGAGACAATAATGAATTAGGCATTTTTGATTTACAAAAAAAATCGAGTATCTTTCAAGAAACTGGGCATGAAAAAGAAGCACTTCAGATAGAGAAAATAATTCAAGATAGGTTTGCCGAGCCTTTTTCATGTATCGTCTTTTCGTTGATTGGAGCCTCTATTAGCATCAATTCAAAGCCTAGCAGAAGCCAGAGTGAATTTGGATTGGGCTTTATAATAATTTTATTTTACTTTGCTCTTCAGTTTATAAATGCATCATTAATTGGAAATGGAACCATTCCAGTTTGGAATATTTGGATGCCGAACTTACTCGGAGTAATATTTATTTTTTTGAGATTAATTAGATTTTACTAAGTAATGAGGATCAAATAACTTCCATAATTCTGTTGTGACTTCTGAATAGAGCTAAAGGCAAGGCAATAATTACTGAGAAAACTATGACGCTAACCCTCAACCTACCGCCAAAATTAGAACAGAATCTGCGCAGCAGTAAGATCTCGATAGCTCCGGTTGCACCAAAGATGATCGAACAGCAGCTAAATCAATAAGATGTACTCACCATATGGCTGTTGACTCAGCTTTGATCGATACTGCGCTTCTCTCGACAGCCAAAAACTGGCCTTACCGCCCAATACCTTTTCGAGACTCAGAGCAACCTCTTCAGTAGTTGACCCCTCACCACTAATCAATAAACTGACTTGAGCAGACGAGTAGTCCAACTTCTGAGATAAATCATCCTGAGTCCATCCTTTCTCTTCCACTAACTCAGCGATCGTTTCACCGGGCGGAGAAATCCAATCTGGAGCAAATGTGTTCAGAGAGTTAGCTATGATAATCTCCTATCCAAATTATGTCAATGAGCGTCGATACTCTCAAAGGTTAAAATAAAATATGCGTATCGCTGAGAAAACCATGACCCTAACCCTCAATCTACCACCAGAATTAGAACAATATCTTTTACAAGAATCTGCGCAGCAGCAAATCTCGATCGAAGTCATGACCATCCAACTTTTAACCCAATCTGCCCTATCCGGACAAAAGCAAACCACCGCCGTTGCCATGCTCCAATCTTGGATTGACGACGAAGAAGACGAAGAACAACAAGAAACAGGTCAGTACCTGAATTAATGTCTTAGATGAAGATCGCCTATCCGATCGCAAGCTATTTCCGCCAGAACTCAAAGGTATAAGCTGGTGAATCGAGTCATAAAACAATTATCGTTCTACCCGGTGGCGAAATCCAATCTGAAACAAAAGTGTTTAGAGCATTAGTTATGATAATCCTGTTACAATCTTTGATGCTCTTCAGCATTGGTGGCAACTTACAGTATGGTAAGCGTTAAAGGTTCTATGGTTGATCAGGTCAAAGTATTGTTGGATGAACCATCGATCACCTCTGGTGACAGCAAAGCGATCGAGAATATTAAAGATGCACTGCGTCTTCTCAGTCTGGAACGCGCCAAGATTCTGCAAGCTGAATTCATTGCTAAGTATGGGCTGAAAGTACAGGCCGGTCTATTTGAGGGACTGGAATATCTGCCAGACTGTGCTGAAGGCTGCTATATTCCTAAGCTGCTAGGCTGCTATGAAGCTGAGCTAGAACCATATTTCCGGCAGGCGATCGCCAAACCATATCAAGCCATTGTCAATGTGGGTTGCTCGGAAGGTTTTTATGCGGTGGGTTTGGCTAAATTGATGCCTCAGATACAGGTTTATGCCCATGATACTAATGAGGCGGCATGGGCAGACTGTAAACAGTTGGCTAGTCAAAATGGGGTGGTCGATCGCATTCACATCGGCGGTACTTTTGCCCCGGTAGATTTTCAGGAATTTGCCGATCGAAAAACCTTAGTTCTCTGCGATATCGAAGGCGGCGAAGAAGATTTATTAGATCCGAGCTTAGCTCCGGCTCTGAGCAAAATGGATATTATTGTGGAACTCCATGATGGCTTTGCGCCCAATATCCAAGAAACCCTGATCCAACGGTTTGAGAAGTCCCATGAGATTTCGATCGTCCCTCATACTCTACGCGGCATCACGTTACCGCCATTGTTACAAGAATGGGGAAGCCTAGATCAATTGTTGGCACTCTGCGAATGGCGAGCTTTCCCAACCCCTTGGCTAGTAATGTGGGCAAAACAGTAATTGCCCCAGTTATCCATCAATGTTGAAGATCCCGAAACCCGCCCGCCCCACCGGCAAATAATCGCCCATCAACATCGGTCAAAATCCATGATTACAAAGATCGATCGGGGATGATATCGATCGGTTTGTGCCATTGGCGATCGATTTTTTCAACAGAATTTATGCGCGGTGGTCAACTGGTGGGGTGGGCGGGTTTTTATTTGATGGTTTTGTACTTCGTCCAAGGTTTTGGATAAACCCGCCCCTCCGTTGATATTTATGGTGGTGCCGCGATTATCCGATTATCCTTGGGGATTAACTGCATTTTGATCCAATGTTACTTGGTGGTTGGCGTTGCCAAAGCCGAGGGAATTGGCACTGGAGAAGGGGTAATTGGCATCACCGGAGGTTCACCGCCAGGGATAGGCACCGGCGAAGTCCCCAACAGCGGAGTCTTCAGCGACGTTGGAGCCGTAGACTTGGCCAAAGTTTGAATCTGGTCTTTATACTGCGCTGGAGCGATTTCAGTAGCCTGATCGAGCAAAGCCTGGGCTTCGCTCACACTACCAATTTTCTTAAAAACCAGCGCCTTTGCCAACAAAGGCCGAAAATCTTGGCTGTCGGCTTGAGTTAAACCATCATAAATAGGGAAAGCCTCGGCATAGCGTTGCTGACTGACATAGATCTGTGCCAACAATAGCTTTAGGCCACCCAGATCCGCAGTTTTGCCCGGTGGAATTGGGGTCTTGATTGATTCTTGAACTAACCCGATCGCCGCCTCGGGCTTCTGAGCATCGACAAACAAACTAGCCAAGCTTTGCAGTGCTGGAATATGGTGAGGATTATTGGCCAACGCCTTGCGATAATCCAATGCCGCTGTCTCTCGATCGCCCAAATAATGATGAGACTGACCAGCCAGCACCCCATACTCTGGCACATCTGGATTCAGGGCGGCCAGACGCTCTAAAGAGCTAATTGAACCCTTAATATCAGCCAACTGCAACTTAGAGTTAACAATAGTTTTCAGGGCTTCCTGATTATCGGGCTGCCCAAACAAAACTTTTTCGGCGGCAAAGGTGCGCTCGCGCAAAAGCGTCATCTGATCACCAGACAACTTCACTCCCTTGCCAATGCCGCTATTATTCCACCAGGAAATTCCTAGCGGCGACAGCATCGCTCCCAAGGTAGTAAGCACCGAACCCCAAATCACAAAATTGAGAATGGTGGATTTTTTTGATCGCTTAGGTGGCTGCAAACCGGTCGTCAAAGCCGTAGTGGTTTGCGCTAGTACCGGTGAAAGTGCTGGGGGTCGCTGAGATGCGGTTTTTTTAGACACTGAATTTAGCTGGAATAGATCCTAAGTGACTTTTTGATTCCTCGATCCTGCCACAAATCGATCGCCTTTGGTGCAAGTTTAACCGTTGCATTTGGTACAAATCTGCGGGCAAAACACCCGAGGGTTGCTATGATAGACTTTGCGAAATCTAGAGATATCTAGACATATGTGGAATACTGCGGAGAAAGACTGTGACCATCGCCGAACTCTTTGAGAAAGGTGGAGTGGCCATGTGGCCCCTGGCTTTATTGTCAGTGCTGGCCTTGGGCACCATTTTAGAACGCATTTGGTTCTGGCTGGGTTTACTCAGCCGCGAAAAAGAAACGATCAATAAAATATTAGATGCCAGTAACACCGGCAACTGGGACAGGGCTGTGCAAATTGCCCGCGAAGCTCGCCATCGCCCGATCGGCAGGTTTCTGTACGCCCCGCTGCGCCGCAAAAATCCTGACCCCGAAACTTTTCGACTAGCCCTCGAAAACTCTGCCGAAGAAGAACTTCATGCCATGCGTAGGGGAGAAAAGATCTTACAGGCAGCGATCGCTCTGGCTCCTCTGTTAGGCTTGCTCGGGACAGTTTTGGGTCTGATTCGATCACTCAATGGCATCAAACTAACTGATCTCTCTAGCGGCAGTGGCACAGGCGTTACCCTAGGGATTAGCGAATCGCTGATTAGTACTGCCACCGGCATGATTGTGGCCATCACCAGCGTGGCCTTTTATTGGGTGTTTCAGGCCTTGTTGATTAAACAAGTTAACCTCTTTCGTCGATCGGGTAATGAATTAGAGTTGCTCTATCGAGAGCGCTATCACCGCACCGGTCGGAGTAATCTTAATCCTCGGGAAGAGGTTGATCCAGTTAAACCCCATGAGGAAACAGAGTTGCTGTGAAAATTAACATAGACAAAAACAACGAAGCCCCCAGAGTGGAAGTTGTACCTCTGATTGATATTATTTTTTGTATTCTGACCTTCTTTTTGCTTTCTGGCCTCCAAATGGCTCGTCAGCAGGCAATTAACGTCGATTTACCCAAGGCTAAATCGGCAGAGAGTCAAACTCGCCAAATGATGATCGTCAGCCTCGATCAAGATGGCCAGGTATTTGTCGAGCAACAGCGCTACCCCCAAGTAGAAGCCCTCTATCAGGCTACCAAAGCCTATCGCGCCAACAGTCCCAATGGTTCGATCGTGCTGTATGCCTCTAAGCAGGTGCGCTATGAGCGGGTAATGGAGATTTTAGATTTGCTGCGCTTAGCTGGTGGTGACAACGTGGCTCTGGCTACTACTAACATTGAAGCTTCACCTGCTCCAGTGATCAACTTGCCACCCAGTTTCACCCCTGCTCCTGCTCCGATTCAACAAGTTCCTAATCCCAATCCTTCTCTGCTGCCGCTGCCTAGCGCCCCGACACCACGTTCTAGGAATCCAGAATTACGTTGATTTCGGCTGTTGTTGAGTGGGATCAAAACATCAAAACGTCAAAACACTGCCCACCATCCAAAACAGAATCCCTGTCCTTATATCAAAGGCAGGGATTTTGCGAAAACTCATTAAGGCTTTAAGCTTGTTCAGTTACCTATTATTCCAATGGTTCATCTTTAAAAGAATCTGCTCCGGTGATCTCTGGTGCTGATTCAATGATTTTATCTGGCAAACCTGCTCCTTCAACAATTCCTAAAATTACCGTAATATTGTCGCTGCCACCATTGGTTTTAGCGGTTTCAATCAAAGCTTGGGGCAACTCATTAGTTGGCACTGTTTTGATCAAATTAGCAATTTCTTGATCCGAAACTTCTTCGGTCAAACCATCGCTACACAACAAAATCAAGTCATTCTGGCGCACGTCGATCGTCTGGATAGATTCCGGACGCAAATCTAAATCTCGGCGACCCAAACAATGGGAAAGCACATGGCGTAAATGGTGAGTACGAGCTTCATCAGGCGTGAGCTGCTGCATTTTCATCGCTCTGGCCACCCAAGTATCATCTTCGGTGATTTGGGTCAACACCCCATCCCGAAAGCGATACAGGCGGGAATCGCCCACGTTAGCCGCCCAAACTCTGGTTTCTTCAAACAACAGCATCACTGCCGTAGTGCCCATATCCGATCGGGCAGGATTCAACTGTTGATCGGCCACGATCGCCTCGTTGGCAGCCAGCATCAATTTTTCTAACAAAATGGTTGGTTCGCTGCCATCTTGCCAATTTTGGTTCACATAGCTAACGATCGTCTCAATGGCAATCCGGCTGGCTTCTTCGCCCCCGGCGTGACCACCCATGCCATCAGCTACAATGCAAAATCTGCCGCTGGGGTCGGCATAAAAGGAGTCTTGATTACCGGCACGAACCATGCCTTTATCGGTGCCAGTTAAAAAGTTGGACTTCATACGTTGCTTCTAAGCCAAAGAGATGGAGCGGTGAGAGTAGACAATTGTGATATCGATCGCTGCGCTTTCACCAAAAGTGATCGCCAAGTCGAATATTATGCCAGATTGGTGCCGTTGGATAGCCCAGCCTGCAAACATTCTATGTTTAAAACATCCGATCCGATTTTTCAATTCGGCGCAAATGACGGATCAAGATGATAGCCATGAACAATGCCATGATACCCATACCTGCTGCCGGAAGTTGAAACTTGTTTACAAACAGCAAAGTTGCAGATAGCAAAAAAGAACCTGTGATCAATGCGTAGTTTGTGCCCTGCTGCATTGCAGTCATCCGACGAATAATTCGATCGGTCTCGGTAGACCTCACTCTTACTCGCAAATCACCGCGTTCTAACTTTTCAATTGTATCTTCAATTCGCCGAGGTAAACTCAAAGCCGAAGAGCTGACCTGAGCAGCCTGTCGCCCTAGTTCACCCAAAAAATCACCGGCATCGGGAGTCAAATTATTATTGGCCATAAGCTGTAGGGCAAAAGGTTGCGCCGCCTCCATAAAGTTAAAATCTGGGTCTAGACCCTTGCCAACTCCTTCGATCGTCGAGAAAGCCCGCATCACGAAGGTAAAAGTAGCCGGAAACCGAAAAGGTTGGTCGTAGGCAATCTCATATAAATCATCGCTAATCTGGGAGATAGATTGACTCTCGAAAGATTTATCCATCACATTATCTAGCAAGTACTGGATTGATCGACGCAGGGAGCCAGTATCACCGGTAGGCACCAGTACTCCCAACTCAATCAAAGACTTCAGCACCTGGTCGGCATTGCGCTGTACCACTCCACTTAGAGTACCCATCAGCTTGCCCTTGGTCAGGCCAGCAATGCGTCCCATCATCCCGAAGTCATAGAAAATTAGCTGGCCAGTTTGGCTCACGGCCACGTTTCCAG
>JAYSRP010000080.1:0-17742 GCA_043721015.1 Synechococcales cyanobacterium
CCGGAGCGCAAAACGAAGTCTCTTGCTCCCTCTCCCCTTGTGGGAGAGGGCTGGGGTGAGGGGTAGCCAATGTGTCCCGCGTTAAATTGGTACCCAAAATATGCAGCGCAGTGCCCAGCCAGCCACTAAGCTCCAGGCTTTGTTGGATGTGGGGTTACGATGTACACAAGTTGCTGGATGTGCTGCAAAGATTGGTGGATAAAGGAAACTCGGTGATTGCGATCGAGCATAACCTCGATGTAATACGCTGTAGCGACTGGGTGATCGATCTTGGATCGGAGGCTGGTGGTGAGGGAGGCCAAATTGTGGTGGCGGGTACGCCGGAAACTTTGCGGCACAGCCCACTTCCTATACTGGGCGTTATCTCAAGAAGGTTTTGGACAAAGTGTTAAAAAAAATCATTAGCGTTTGCTGATAAGCTTGATAGGTCAAACTGTGGTTGCTAATGGTTTTTTTGTCACCGGCACAAATGGTTTATATACTATTTTTAATAATACATTGGTAAACCACTACATATGAAAATTGATATTATTTTCTCGCTGAATTCAGCATATTTGTTTGGATTATTAGCTACAGTAAACTCAATTGTCCAAAATACAGCGCAACCGGAAAGACTCCGCTTCAATATAATTATCCCTGAAGGTGAAACTCAGTTCTTTGAAACTGAACTAGCGAAGTATTTTCCAGGCGATCGGGCTTTTGAATTTCAGATCAAAGAATACCAACCTTCTCTGGAGATCCAGCAGTATGTTGTTGATAAGTACAAGCCCACATCGGAAAGAGCTGTTGCATTATACATGCTGTTTTCTCGGTTGTATTTGAGTAAAATCTTTCCAGATCTGAAAAAAATTATTTATTTAGATACCGATATCGTGGTGATTGAAGATATCGCCAAATTATATGACTCGATGGATTTCTCTGCCCAGCAATATTTTGCCTCCTGTCCTCATTTATTCCCAGCAATCTTTCATTTTGCCAAACCTTGGAAGGCTTTGGCAGAACTACGTAAATTCAAAAATACTTTCAATGCCGGAGTGCTATTTACCGATATATCTTTCTGGTCAGCAGAATACTACAATAAACTAAGTTATTACTTAAATTGGGATAAACAGTGCGGTTACATGTTTCAGCTTAATGATGAAACTATCCTCAACCTGATCTTTAAAGATTATATTCAATTAGATCGGCGCTGGAATCGCTGCGGGTTTGGCAATACTAAGTTGATCACCTGGTTATTAAAAAAAGATTTATCAGAAATTGCCATTATTCACTGGAGCGGCGGACACCACAAGCCGTGGAAAACAGCGGATATTCTCTATGGAGATATCTGGCAGAAGTATAAAATGTAACCTATACTAGGCGGAGAATTTAGAGAAAAATAGTGACATACTGCCTGGGAATTATTACTTGCTATGGATTGGTGATGGCCGCAGATTCGCGCACGAATGCTGGAGTAGACCATGTTTCCACTTATCGCAAGCTGTTTGACTTCTCCCGATCGCCGGAGGCGCAAGCAAAGCTATCGAGCGATAGTTCGACGAAAAGTGAGCGCTCCGATGATCGAGTACTAATTCTTTGTACATCGGGGAATTTATCCATCACTCAGGCCACGATCACCGCCTTGCAAGAAGACCTCAAAGATCCTGAACGCGAAAACCTCCATAATGTTGCAACCGTCGCCGAAGCCGCTCGTTATATTGGCCAAACCCTCCGAGGTATTCAAGGCCGTGAGCGTGCATGGCTAGAAAAAGATGGTATTGACTACCATTGCAATATTTTGCTAGGTGGTCAGATCGGTAAAAATCCTACGGCTTTATATATGATCTATAGCCAGGGTAATTTTATTCGAGCCATGCCCGAAACGCCTTTTTTACAGATTGGCGAAATCAAATATGGCAGACCAATTTTAGACCGTACTCTCACTTTTCAAACCAAAGTTGAAGACGCGGCGAAATGTGCTTTGCTGTCGATCGACTCCACCATGAAATCGAATATTTCGGTCGGACCGCCCATTGATTTGGTGATGTACCATAATAATAGCCTGCGCATTGATCATCAGATTAAGCTACGCCGAGGAGACCCTTATTTGCTCCAAGTCCGACAGCAGTGGGAAAATTCGCTCCAAGAAGCATTCGATCGAGTGCCGCCAGTAGTTTGGACTCCAGATTCTGCTGAGCCTAGTGATTTCTCAGGATTTTTGGATCAATAGTTGCTCAGTCATTTTTACAGGCATTTTTTCGGCTACCACTTTGCCCTGCACTTGTCCTT
Organism: Synechococcales cyanobacterium; assembly: GCA_043721015.1. GTDB lineage: Bacteria > Cyanobacteriota > Cyanobacteriia > Cyanobacteriales > Chamaesiphonaceae > JAAFHZ01. The sequence continues at coordinate 2,269 of JAYSRP010000080.1, forward strand.
CGATCGGCATAGTTTGCTGCTGAGTAGGAGCCGCTGCTAACACAATATGTCCATCGGCTACTACCAAGCCATGGGTGGGGTCATAGCCTCGCCACCCAGCGCCTGGTAAAAACACCTCTGCCCAAGCGTGTAAATATCGCTCAGGAGACTCGGCCCCTGCTTCGTAGCCGCTTACAAACCTGGCTGCCAAGCCGATCGATCGACATACTTCTATAAACAGCACGGCTAAATCACGACAAGAGCCAGATTTTTTATGCCAAGTCACCCCCGGTGGCCAGGGTACACCATCTATACGCAACAAATACCCACAAGATTTATAAATTTTTTGGTTCAAAGCATTCAAAAAATCTCCGATGCCCTGATGCTCTGCCCAAATCTCGGTAGCTAGCTGCGCGGCTATCGGGTCAATAGCGCCGCCCAAATACCCCTGAAAATAAGGCTGTAATCTTTGCCAAATGGCATGAGGATAATCGATCGGCAACTGCACCGCCCAAGATTCTAACAAATAGTCAAAAGGATCGTGGAGATGAGCAGTAGCCTGGACTTGGCTTTGAATTTGCAGCTTAGTTACTGGCTGCGGCTCGAACCACACCTGTAAAATATCATTGCCATCGAGATCGCGCACATCGACCATTTTTAAAGGCGTGGGGGTAATTTGGAGGGCAAATTGCGTCACCGACTGTTGACCACTATATTGAGGTCGTAAGCGCAGTTTGTGCGGCAACAAAGTTACTGGCTGCGGATATTGATAGGTAATTGAGTGAGAAATTTGGAACATTTTAATATTCTAAAGTGAAGAATGTTTCACTAATGCCCTGGCTGATAAAGTTTAAGCGACTCTGAGTTTCGTCTAAAAACTCATGCAGCCCTCGATCGATGGCTTCTTCGATCGACATGTAATCTAACTGCGATCGCAGTTTGCCCAATGTCCGCTCTGCTGAGTTGCTCCAGGTGCCACCATTGCCACTAATACAGTGCAATGATTTTTCGGCTCGCAGTAAACAGGAATAGACTGAGCGGGGAAACTCTCGATCGAACATCAAAAAGCTGGCAACATCATTGGGATTAATGCGGTGAAAAGCTTTCCGATACATTTCATAGCCACTAGTTGATTTTAACAGCGCAATCCATTGCAGTTCATCTAGAGCTGTACCCAATCCATCGGGCATTAACAAAAAATACTTTACGTCTAAAATACGCGCCGTTTTATCAGCTCGTTCAATCAATCGACCTAATTGGCCAAAATGCCAGCCCTCGTTGTGTGACATGGTGGCATCCATTACCCCGGCAAATTGATGGCTAGCCATTCGCACTGCGGCAAAAAATCCTGGTAACTCTGGTAATTCGCCATCAGGAGCCGAATCTTTCACCATAAAATAAAAGCTATTTACCTGTTCCCACATTTCAGATGAAATTACATCCCGCACCGATTTAGCATTGTTCCGTGCGGCGTTTAAGCAAGACATAATCGAGTTTGGATACGCTTCATCGTAGGTCAAAAATCTTATTACCTGCTCGGCGCTTGGCTCGCTATATAGGCTACGAAACAGTTCTACATCACCGGTTGTACTCACTAGCGGCTCCCACTGCTGCTCTACAACTACACTACAGTCTATCAATAAATTAAGATTTACTTCCACAAATCTAGCAATGTTTTCAGCTCGTTCGATATAGCGATTGAGCCAGTAGATTGAATCAGCAACGCGACTGAGCATAAGAGTATCTCGGAGATTTTGTAGTTTGTATTAAAGTGAATTATTAATTTATTGCACCACCCAAGTATCTTTGGTGCCTCCACCTTGAGAAGAATTGACGACCAGGGAACCTTCTTTGAGCGCTACTCTGGTCAAACCACCCGGATTAACATAAATATCTTGACCATGCAAAATATAAGGGCGTAAATCTACATGTCTACCCGCCAAACCGTCATTAAATAAAGTAGGCACTCGGGATAAACATAAAGTGGGCTGGGCAATATAGTTACGAGGATTAGCCCGAATGCGATCGGCAAATTCACTGCGCTCTGTGGCGGTAGACTGCGGCCCAATCAACATTCCATAGCCCCCCGATTCACCGGTAGCTTTTACCACCAATTCCTCTAAATGCTCTAGCACATACTGCTGCTGGCTGGGCTGAGAACAGAGATAGGTCGGCACATTAGGAATAATTTGCTCTTCGTCCAAATAATACTTAATTACTTGGGGCATATAGGCATAGACGGCTTTGTCATCAGCCACTCCGGTGCCTAGAGCATTAGCGATCGCCACTCGTCCAGCTCGATAGACTTCCATCAAGCCAGGTACTCCTAATAGTGAATCTGAACGAAAAACTTGAGGATCAATAAATTCATCATCAATCCGGCGATAAATTACGTCTACCTTTTGGAACCCTTTGGTGGTACGCATTTGTACATAGCCATTCATCACCTTTAAGTCGCGGCATTCTACTAGCTGCACTCCCATCTGCTGCGCTAAAAAAGAATGCTCAAAATAAGCTGAATTATAAATACCTGGGGTGAGCACCACCACAGTCGGACTTAGCAAAGTCTCTGGAGCCAGATACATCAAGGTATTCAGCAAGTGACTAGGATAGTCTTCGACGGGTAAAATTGGGGTACTTTCAAACAACTGGGGAAAAGTAGATTTCATCACCCGACGATTTTCGAGCACATAAGAAACGCCCGAAGGACAGCGGAGGTTATCTTCTAGCACATACCATTGGCCATCACTGTCTCTCACTAGGTCAGTGCCTGTAATATGACACCAAATTTGCTTAGGAGGCTTCAAACCCATACAAGGCTTCAAAAATCCTGGGGCAGAAAAAATTAGCTCCGCAGGCACGACCCCATCACTAATAATTTTCTGATCGCCGTAGATATCTGCCAAAAACAGGTTTAGAGCCGCAATACGCTGCTTTAGCCCTTTCTCTAGCCACTTCCACTCGCCGATCGGCAAAATGCGCGGCACAATATCAAAAGGCAAGATTTTTTCGGTAGATTGACTGTCAGCATAGTGATTGAACGTCACGCCCATTTTTAGCAGCGCTAGCTGTGCCATCTGCTGATGGTGCTGTAATTGCTCGATCGATAAGGTGGCTACTCGATCGAGCAAAGTGGTAGCGGCTGGCCGAAAACTGCCATCAGCCAAAAATAGCTCATCATAGAACTCATCCAACTGATAGCTTGATAATTGCATAGGTACTCAAAAATGTTTTTCTATGTGTAAACCAATAATCTTTTTAGGTCACTGTTAACTGTATTCATTGATACTATTTGGCGAGTGCAGGTAATAGAATGCAGCCTGACGATGACTACCAATATTTGATCGTCCGTGAAAAATCTCTAATCAAAATTAAACTTCCTAGTCAATTAGCGACATGATACGAAATCAAATGAACCATGGTCATACTTGATATTGCCAGAAATCTCTTGCGCCTGAGCAACTGCTAAGTCTGCTTGGGGTAGGCCAACACCAGGAAATGGGTTAGTCATTCCAGACGCTAGATTCACTGGAACAGATGTGTCTTGAAGTATTTCTTTAATCTGTTGTGGGGTAAGTACGTTAGCTCCGCCAGCAGCCTGCTGCATCAGCGCGACGATGCCAGCAATCCCTGGTGCTGATGCTGAGGTTCCTGGGAATGTCTCGAAACCGGCTACCGATGTAGCAATTCCATCAGGAGCGATGATATCTGGCTTGACTCTTCCTTGAGGATTTAGCAGAAGATCGTCTTCATCATCGGAATTAAAAACTCCGCAGTGAGCGATCAGATCTGACTTGGTGGTTTCTTGCTGATTAAATAGGGGATCGCCTTCATTACTAAATATAATTGGTGAACTACCTTCACTGGAATAACTTCTGACCTTAGCTTGTCCTGATGTAAAGTCTTGGTTTGAATCGGCGGCACCCACCGCAATCGTTTCTGCTAAATTAGCTTGACCAGAAACAGTTGAGGAGCCAGTCTCAAGTGGATTACTATTAATATATTCATACTTAGTAGTACGATCAAGCCCATTTGCTGTACTAATCCATTTAATTTTGCGAGGAGCATTAGTACCATTTAATTCCCGACCAATTACCAGATATAAGTCTTGGTCTTTTGTAGTGAGGTAGAACAGGCTGCGCAAGGGGTCATCGATCGCCGTTTCAGAGGGGATACCTGACACAGCCAGTACGTTTTCGGCTCTTTCGTCAGGTAAGGTAGGACTACTGACTAAAAACAGCTCTAGGTCAGATGAAACTTTGCCATTTGGATCGCTCCAAGTCAGTAAAGGCAGTATGGCCGTATCGTCTTTTGTAACTGTTATTTTTTGGAAAAGATCAACATTTTTACTAGGGTCGAAGTCAAAAGCTTCAAAAGTTTTACCGCCAAAGTTAAAAGTCGTATTACCGCTACGGTAAGCACTTTCATAGGAGATATTACCATTATTTCCAGCGGATGAAATAACCGTAACTCCTTTATCTATGGCAGTTTTTGCAGCTTGAGCGGCTTCTCCATCTTGGAAGATAGAAGTCGGAACTATAACATCTTCAACAATAATATTAGCACCAGCAGAAACGAGGGCATTTACAGCTTCTGAGTAGCTGCGATCATTAACACCTCCAGAATCCGCAATAGAAGTATGAAATATGAGTTCTGCGCCAGGAGCCTCGTCATGAATTATTTGAGCTAATGCCCTGCCTTCTTCATCAGCAAAAATATTATCTGATTTTAGATCTCTCAACACTCGAACTGGTTGAAATTTACCTTCTGGATTGTTAGCACCAGGTAACTCACCATTAACAATGTCATTTGCTAATAAACCTTTGGCATCAAAGCTATTAGAGATGATGCCGACTTTGATTCCACTTCCATCGACTTTAAAAATATCGCGAGCAATATCAGCCTTCAATAGTCGATCGCCTTCAGTGATAATTTTTCCTGACATGATATTCTGATTTCCTAAATTAAATTTTCATATCTAAATGCTCTTACTACATAGTAATTGCTCATTATTATCAACCTAAAAAACCAGGAATTGCTATGAAACACAATTTGCTGTGCTCTGCCTAATTGAAAGTGCAATTCTCCTACCAATCCCACCAATAATTTATTATAATCTGTAGACATCAGGCAAGAGGCATTGGAGGAAAAACAGATATGGTTGAACGTCTTACAGAAAAATCCATCAAAGTCATCATGTTGGCTCAGGATGAATCACGCCGCCTTGGGCACAGCTTCGTCTGTACCGAACAAATCTTGCTGGGAACGCTCCGTCTGGGAACGATCCCTGGGGAAACTAGCGTAGCAGCTAAGATACTGGAGTCGGAGAAAGTTACTCTCGAACAGGCGAGGATCGAAGTCGAAAAGATTATCGGACGCGGTTCAGATTTCGCCATTGATCGCTGCTACCGCTTTACGTCAAAAGCAGATCGCGCTATCAATCTAGCTGGAGAAGAAGCCGAACGACTCGGACATAACTATCTCGACGCAGGGCATCTTATGCTTGGTATGCTCCGTGTTGAAGACGGGATCGGCCTTCAAGTACTCGCAAATCTGGGCGCAGACGCGGCTGAAATTCGTGATATGATAGTTCGGGGACTGGGTGAGAATACTCAAAGATAGGTTTAGAGGTCTTGTCAACTTAACCGATGATAATCAAATGAATCTCTTTAATGAGTAGTCGGACTGCATTCTTTAAAAGATGCTGATTTGCCACTTTGAGCGGCAAATCAAATGCTAAAACCTTCGGCAGAGCAGGAGGTTGCTTACGAGCTTAACCCTCCAGTTTAGAAGATGTAACTGGAAGAGTATATCGACCCCCACCAGCAAAGTTAGCTAAAAAAGCCCCATCCTCAACTATTCTACGTGGAACTCCAAGGTTAACCTGTTGCTGGAACAAGCTCGGCGTATTTCGTTTTCCACCAACAAGACCGGCAGCTCGAGCGGCTAGAACAACGTTCCCCGTCCCCGCTATAATAAGTGCAGTATAACCGCCATTCACTTGACTCGATTCAGCATCAGTTAAATCGATTAGAATCGAGCCGTTAGACACTAACTCTTTGATTTCAATAGTCATAATTTTTTCCAAGCGGTAGTACACTACAGCTAGACAAAAGTCCAAATACATTTACCGTGTATTGAAATGTCATTTAGCCATGCAATGATATTACCGGGTACTCTAATGAAATGTCAACCCCTAAAAAACATTTTCATAAATTAAAAAATGTTGTATTGAAATATACCTAAAAACAAGTTTAGTGCCTCAATGCGCTGCTTTAGTCCGCGCTCTAGCCATTTCCACTCGCCGATCAGCACAATGCGAGGCACAGTATCAAACGGCAATATTTTTTCGGTAGACTGATTATCGGCATAGTAGTTGAATGTCACACCCATTTTTAGCAGCGCTAGTTGTGCCATCTGTTGGTGATGCTGCAATTGCTCAATCGATGAGCTGGCTACCCGATCGAGTAAGGTAGTGGTGGCTGGCCTAAAACTGCCATCAGCCGAAAACAGCTCGTTATACAGCTCATACAACTGATAGCTTGATAATCCCATGTGTAATCAAAAATGTTTTTCTACACATAAACCAATAATCTTTTTAAGTCATTGTTAACTGTGTTCCCTGATACTAATTTAGCAGAGTGTGTATCATAGAAATCAGCCTGATAGTTAATCAAAGAATTGCAGGCCCTCCCAAGCCTAGTTGTACTTGCCAAAGACTAGCATAAATTTTGTCAATCGCCAGCAATTCCTCATGAGTACCACGTTCTACTACTTTGCCCCGATCCATCACGTAAATACAGTGAGCATGACGAATCGTAGAAAGACGATGGGCGATCGAAATCGTAGTTCTATCCTTGGTAATAGTTGCCAGAGATCTTTGAATTGCCGCCTCAGTTTCGTTATCTACCGCCGAAGTAGCTTCATCCAGCACCAAGATTGGTGGATCTTTGAGGACGGCACGAGCGATCGAAATTCGTTGGCGCTGTCCACCAGAAAGCTTTTGACCGCGTTCGCCAACTATGGTGTCATAGCCTTGGGGTAAGGCTTGGATAAACTCGTGAGCTTCAGCAACTTTAGCAGCAGCTTGAATTTTCTCGAAGTTAGCGTTGGGCATTCCATAAGCAATATTTTCTCGCACGGTGCCGTAGAACAAAAACACGTCTTGGCTAACTAAGCCAATATTCCGCCGCAGGTCAGAAGTATGAAACTCCCGAATATCGGTGCCATCGATCGAGATTACTCCTCCCTGAATTTCATAGAGCCGCAGCAATAGCTTAGAAATAGTGCTCTTGCCAGAACCAGTAGCGCCCACAATCCCGATAGTTTGACCGACCGGCACCGCGATCGACAGATTTTCAAACAGCGCTGGGTTGTCGGCGTAGGCAAAGACAACTTGCTGGAAGGCAACATTTCCCTGCACTCGATCGATCGACTTGGTGCCAGTGTTATCGATCGGCTTGGGCGTATTCAATAAATCCATCACCCGCCGGGTCGAAGCCATCGATCTTTGATACAAATCTAAAGTCTCACCCAGTCTAGTCAGCGGCCACAGTAGCCGCTGGGTCATAAATACCAAGCCGCTATAGATGGCCACCGATAAATTGCCATTGACCACCTCAAAACCCCCATAGAGCAGCGTGGCCGAGAAGCCTGCTAATACCAAAATCCGAATTAACGGCACAAAAGCAGCGCTGAGAGCGATGGCCTTGCGATTACTCTGCCGATAGGCGGCGCTGCTAGTGCTCACCTGCTGCTGCTCATAGGCTTCGGTGGTGAAACTTTTGATGGTAGTAATGCCACCCAGGTTGTTAGAGAGCCGATCATTTAACAGACCAGCTCGATCGCGCACTTCGGCGTAGTAGGGAGCTAATTTGCCCTGAAACCACAGTGAGCCAATAATAATCGGCACGATCGGCAGCATGGCAAACACCGCAATTTTGGGAGTTAAGAAAAAGAAAGCGCCACCGATCGCTAACACCGATACAGTGAGCTGAATCAACTCATTGGCTCCGCCGTTTAAAAAGCGCTCTAGCTGGTTAATATCATCATTTAGAATCGACATCAGGTTGCCGGTGTTACTGTTCTCAAAAAAGGCCAGATCCATCTCCTGTAAATGACCATAGGCAGCCACTCGCATCTCGTGCTGAATGTTTTGTGCCAAGCCGCGCCACAGGCGGGTGGCGATGTATTGCGAGATCGATTCCGCCACCCAAATGGCGATCGTCACCCCGGTCAGTACCAATAACTGTTGAGTAATATCTACAACGCCCAGCTTGGCTAGGAAAGACTGCTGTTTCTGTACCACCACATCTACGGCGGCAGCAATTAAGACCTCTGGGGCGATGTCGAAAATTTTATTGGCGATCGAAGCCACAATGGCCTGGTTACTGGCCGATCGATAATTTGCGCCGTAGGCGATCACCTGCCGCAAGGGCGCGATCGAGGAGGAGCGAGGAGAGTCAGCCATAGGGGTTGGGAAATGTGGAGAGGAAGTGCTAATATAATTAATCGCACAATTCGCCAAAATCTAGAAGGATTCATGTCTTTAACGCAAGAGCGTAAGCAAGAAATTATGTCGGAGCATCAGCGCCATGCCACCGACACTGGTTCCGCTGACTTACAAGTGGCTATGCTGACCGATCGGGTCAACCAGTTGACTGTTCATCTCAAGATCAACAAGAGCGACCATGCCTCCCGGCGCGGTCTGTTGCTGATGATCAGCAAACGCAAGCGTCTGTTGGCTTACATCAAAAGAGAAGAGCAGTCTCGTTACGAAGCACTCATTGCTAGACTCGGTATCCGGGGTTAGGTTGAGGCTTGCCTCACCAGTTAGCAGTGGCGATTGGAGTTCGCTCAAACCCTGTCGAACTCCCTGCTTTTTAACCCCCTACTTTGGGGGCTATTTTTTGTTAGGCTTAGAGAATATTTTTTTGAAGACTTCTCATGACTGAAGAACCACGCAAGCCTTTGCCCTTTGAACCTGATACTGCCAAGAAGCCCAAGGCAGAGAAGCCTGCGGCTAAAAAGCGTCCGCCGGTGGTCATGAATAAGCCCGAACGTCCTCGCACGAGTGCAGAAAATCGCATTCCAGAGCCAGTGAGTAAGCGGATGATTACTCGATCAGTGGTTTGCAGTGGAATTCCAACTTTGATGGGTATTGGAATTTTTATTGGGGCTTATTTTTTGGCATTGAACGGCATGAAATTGCCAAACGTCGTAGTATTGTTGGTCAGCATGGGCTGTTTGGGTTTGGGGGTTATGGGTTTGACCTATGGTGTTTTGTCGGCTTCTTGGGAAGATGCTGACGGCAGCTTTTGGGGTTTGGATGAGTTTAAAGTTAACTTTGATCGCATGAAAGCAGGATACAAAGCCAACAAAGAGCTGCGGAAAGATATGGATTTCGACTAACTCCTGCTAATCTTTTAAAATCAAGGAAGTAAATGTAATGTTGTCATGCTTTGATGTAGCAAATTATTTTATTGAGGTAGCCAATAAAACCAATAGTAATATCAGCAATTCTAAGCTGCAAAAATTGGTGTATTACGCTCAATCGTGGTATTTGGCAATTCATGACACCGCTCTATTTCAAGAAGATTTTGAGGCTTGGATTCATGGACCAGTGGTTCCAGCCTTATTCCAAAAATACAAAAGTTTCGGATGGGAAACAATTCAAGAAACTGTTCCCCCAATACTATCAATAGAAGCTGTACGCTTTCTAGATGAGATTGCAGCAGAGTATTTTAATTGTGATAACTATGAATTGGAACGAATGACTCGTTCCGAATTACCTTGGAATCTGGCCAGAGAAAATCTAGCACCAGATAGTCCTTCTACGAGTATCATCAAAAAGGAATGGATGCAGGAATATTACGCCACTCATGTCAAAGAAGAGCCAGAAAATCCCACCAAAGCCCTCACTCAGCATCAGCTTCTCGTTTAAATATTTTCAGAGAGACCACAGTAAATTTTCTGGCAATAGCCAAGCAATTTCTTACTGGCTAACGCTCCTCGATCGATTGAAAGCCTTGTCTAGTTTAACAGCCCAAGAGTTGTTAGTGAATCGCAGCAGCTCTCTGCGATGTCATCCGATCAGATGGGCTGATACTAGTGAAAATGGCTTTGGCATACCAAATGAAGAGCAGTTAGTGGATACCCCATATCAATTTTCCCTTTCTTCCAATGAGTATGGTCGGATACATGAATTCTTTATTGATGAGATTTTCTACGTTGTTTGGCTAGATCCTAATCATCAGCTTTATCCAAGCAAAAATTAGGAAATTACAAGATAAGTTGTGAATTTCAAGATTGCAAGTTTATTAGACAAGTCTGAAGAGCCACTAGCTTTTGACTTTGTAGTGATGATTCTATTGACTGCTGGGCTGTGACGGGACAATAGATGGAAGAACTGGCTCTCGATCGATACTCTTGAATGTTAGCGATCGTTTCCAAATTCAGCCGACAGAGATAGTCTTCGGTGGCTTCCACATAAGCAGACAAATCAGAATTTACTTTGGCTGACGATGATTTATCACTGATCCCCACCTTATTCACCAATATGCTTGCTCCCCCAACTACGGCGGCTCCGATCGGTCCACCGAACATCCAGCCTAAACCAGTAGCAAGAGCCGTAGGGGTCATCTGATCCAAAGTAGAGGCAGTGTTATTAACCTTTACCAGCTCCACCTCTGGTGGTTCTGGGCAAGTCAGATCTAAGGGGATAGTCTTGGGAATGTCATCAAAAAAATCAGACAGCTTTAGCAGCCAATTATTTATTTCTACCTGATAATTTTGTAGCTTGGTCATAATATTGACCTGTTCCCAGTCGGCAAAGCCAGCTTGCTGTAAAGCCAAAATCATCGTTACTTGATAAGTATTAATCAAAGTTGGTAGATGCAGCCATTTTTCTAAGTCTTGGAGGCTCTGGTTCCAACCTGCTTGAATGAGCTTTTTGGCATGTTCTTTGAGCTGTATTTCTTTAGTTTGTTTAACTGTCAGGGTTTCAACCTCTTGGATCAACAGCTCAATTTTTTGGTGCAGCAAACCAGTGATCTGGCTGGCGATCGGCGGCAAAAGCTGTTGGCGAAGATTAATCACCTCATTTTGTTGACTCTCAAAAATCATTTGCAGCGCCGAAACAAACATGGGCAGCCCCGAGCCATGCAGCAAATTATCATCGCCTTTCAACCTTGCTCGTAAAGCAGGCAGAGCATCAACTTGATAGAGATTACTGATCCCCGCCGGAATTTCTGATCGAAAGCTCTCGGCCACAAACCGCAGACGCTGCTGCACATGCTGACGTTCTTCTGGTTCCAGCATATTCATAAAATTAGCTACAAACACCACGGTCTTCATGCCCCGCTGTTCTAACCAATCACGCAGATGCTCTCGTTCGGCAAGGGTCATTAGCTTGCGGGTATCGAGGACATAGATCACTAGGTCTGCCGCTAAGATTTGGGAGCGCACAAAGATATCTTGTTCTGCTCGATCGTTGGTGCCCGGTAAGTCAATTAACTCCACACCCATTTGCAGCAGCGGGTGTGGATAGCTCACTTCAATGTGTTGGATGTCATCACGCATCCGCCGATCGTCATCTAAAATCGCAAATTCAGTTAATAGATCTGACCCAAGCTGGCTTACCACCTTACCAGTCGTCAAAGTAATCGTAGTTCTAATTTCTTCGCCATAAACCACCTTGATCGCTCCGCCTGTAGTAGGAATCAGGTCGATCGGTAAAGTCTTGTCCCCTAAAATCGCATTTAGTAAGGTAGATTTACCATGGTTAAATGCCCCAAAAACAGCGATTTGGTAGTTGCTACGAGTTAGTCGATCGGCTGTGATATTTAGATCGATCACAATGCTAGCATCCGATGGAATCTCCATCAGTTCCAGAGCATTTTGTAAATAGGAGAGCTGTGTGGTCATTGAAATCAAACCGGTAGTTGTAGGGTGGGTGCTGCCCACCAACTAGTGTATTGTAGCTAGATATCAACAGTTAAGAAACCCTGATAGATATTTTCGATCGATTCAGACTCTTTCACCACATCTTGCTCAAACCGGCGCAATCTGGCAACTTCCGCCACTCGATCAATCTCACGAGATTCTTTTTGCTTAACCAGTTGATCTAGCTCAGTCTTGCGGGCAGTGATATCATCATTAATCCGCGAGATTGCTTGCTTTTCGCAAGCATCAAAGCATTCTTGCACAGCGCTGTATACAGGCTGCCACTGTTCTCTGGCCACATCTGGCAAACGTTTAACCAGCTCCTTTTTAATCGCACTGGCAAAATAGCTCCGTGCCCGATCAATCTGGAAACCAGCCACGGCCAAACCAGCAGCCAGGATTCCAATTGGTCCTAGCAACGAGCCAAAAATGATCGCAATCCCAGCAGTAGTAAACAGGTTCAACAAAATTCCATTGGCATCAAATCCACTAACCGCCAAAGCTGCTCCGGCCAAATTACCAGTAGCCAACGAGAACAAGCCGATCGCCCATTTTGCCCAGGCTGGATTGCTGTCTTCTTCTAACAAGTTTGTGCGGGTGTGAATATTGCCAGTAAGCTTTTCAGCCATTTGAGCCGTGATTTTTTGATAATCTACTCCCCGAGTTTTGGCTCTTTCAGATAATTCTGCAAAAGCTATAGTTAGATCCTTTTGTGCCGATAAAGTCCAGGCGGCATATTTATCGTTAATATATTGTTGGAACCCTTTCTGAGCAGCCAAATTAAACTGTTCGCGCTTATCGTTACTCATAAAGTCCAAGAAGGTCATCTCGGATGGTAAATAAGGTTTGAAGTCAGCGTCAAAGGTGCTCTCTAAAGTAAATAGATAAGTGCGGAAAGAGTCCGCAGTCGCTCTCGCCTGCCGATCGCGCACTCGGCGAATATCATCGCGGAATTCGTCGCGAATATTTTGTAGCTCTACAAACTGGGGTTCGATCGCCACAATTTTGGCTTTCAGTTCATTGACATCAGCTTCTAGCAAAGGAATCCGACGTTCGATCGCCTCGCTGACATGAGTACATGTCTGCTTAGCAATAATCCGAGTTTGACGTAGTTCTGAAATTGCTCGTTCTTGAGTCAAGAAGGTATTCAGAGCATTGATAAATGGCGGAAAGCCAGTGCCTTCTAGATCAGCATTGACATCTTTCAAGCGGCGACGCAAAGCATTAATCGAAGAGAGCGGGAATACACGCTCGGTATAGATATCATGGCCATCAACCTGACAATATTCTGCCAAGTTGGTCTTAAATACTCGCTGTAACTTAGATTCAGCCGATGCTAGTTCTGCGGCATCATCGGGATCAATCAAAGATTGCTGTACTCGATCCCAAGCATTGATCAAGAAAAAGACGCTCAAGCCACGATCTTTAACGTAGTTCTCTAAATAGCGACGTTCGCCCAAAGTACATGGTTGGGAAGCGCTGAGGACAAACAACACAGCATGACAGTTGTTCAAATAACCCAGCGATAACTCATTGCGGGCTTCAGTATCATTTAAACCAGGACTATCAATAATTTCAATGCCTTTAGAGAGCAGGTCTAGAGGATATTCCACCACCGCATAGTCTACGTCAGGGAAAGCGAGTTTGTTGCTTTCTTCTAGTGCCTTGGCCTCGGTAGGATCGATCGTGTATTTGTCTTTAAAGCTCTCAAAATCCAGGTTTTCTGGTTGCTTATTGCCTTTGAAATGCACGGTGACTTTCTTCTCTGCTCCGTAGCGCAATACAGTTAATAATGCAGTGCAAGGATTCACATCGCTGGGCAAGATATTTTCGCCAATCAGAGCATTTAAAAAGGTGCTCTTACCCCGCTTCATATCGCCTAACACCATCAATCGAAACACGCCTTGCTGAAGACTGCTGCTGGCTTTGTTGAGGTCTACTAGGTCTCGATCGAAGCCCATTTCTCCAGAGCCAGTCTTGGCAGCAGTTTCGGCTTGCTCTAATTTCTTGGCCATTTGCTGCAAGCAGTTAGCCACTTCTCGGCGGGCTTTAGCCACGCGCTCTAGGTCTTGTAAAAAGCGATTGGTTTTGACAGTATCAAGCATGTTAATTACTGAGTAGATGGATTATTTGGATTTGTTGACACGAAATTTAAACCAGAAGTAACCTGCGGCAGCAACGGAAGCAAACACTGTGATCCAGGCTAACCATTGGGAGACATAGACTACGGCGACACCACCCAAAAACAGACCAGAAAACTTGGCAACGGTTAAGATGTCTTGCTTTAAAGTCCTGGCTAACCTTTGGTCTTGGTCTTTTTCAGTTGGATAAAAAGGTACAGAGCGAGGTTTGATCTCAGACTCTAGTTCTCGGAGCCTTAATTCTAGCGCGCGTTGTTCGAGTTCTTGCTCCCGTGCTCGCAGCTCTTGTTCTTTTCGATCATTGTTGTTCATTGCCAGCACAAAGTAATAGGGCGACCCAGGTTTGTCTCCAATATAATTTCTAGACTACAAGATTGGCCTAGGTAGATTTACTAATATTTTGTATGGCTGATTGTTGATGCTCCGTAGAAATTCGGAGTTCAATCGATTGTGATTTTATCCATTCAAGCCAGTCACAATGATATGATTTGAACATCATCGGAGAAACTATGAATAGACAACTTATAGACTCTTTGGCGCAAGTGATTCGCGCACTCCCCACCGAAGAACGCGCTGCTTTGACAGAACAGCTTTCTTTAGATTGTACTGACCCTACGACCCAAGAACTCACTAGCTTAGCTGTAAAATCGGGTAGTTTTGACTTTCTTTCTCAAGAACCAGACCTTTACAGCCTCGCTGATGGAGAGCCAATACCGTGCCTATAGCCAAAGGCGATGTCATTTTAGTGCCCTTTCCTTTTACAGATCTCAGTGAAACCAAGTTAAGACCTGCTGTGGTGCTATGGGTCGATGGGAAAGGTCAAGACGTTACATTATGCTTTATTTCCTCTCAGGCGATCGATCGAGCTACCGAGGATGAATTTGTCATTTTACCCAGTGATCCAGAATTTGCTCAAACTGGTCTTAAAAGTTCTTCAAAAGTGAGAGTTGCTCGTATTGTCACTCTAGAAAGATCACTATTGCAACGTCGCTTAGGTCAACTTAGTCTTCAACACTTTCAGCAACTGGATCGATGTTTAGCTAACGCTTTCCAAATTAACTATTGAGTTTTAGGTTACTTTGGTAGCTCAGTCGATGTGCATTGATTTGACGATCGAGTCAAATTCTGGCAGTTGTTTATCTAGCCGATCGCTTGCCGTAGTAAAAATAGTCAGCCAATACTTACCCTTGCTGTTAGCCAGATAGGCCACTCTTTTATATCTGCGTGTAGGTATTGTAACACAACAAAGGGAAAAAGTCAATGAACTATAGGATTAGATAGTATGAGGTCTTATTTCCAACGAACCGCAGAAGATGATATGATGAATTAAGCTTAAAAATGAACAACCTGTCTAAATGTATTATTTTCTTTCTGATAACTGTTAATATATTTCTGTTCTTCTACCTTTTAG
>JAYSRP010000081.1:0-3349 GCA_043721015.1 Synechococcales cyanobacterium
CGATCGTACTGGCCAACCACTAATCACCTATCTTAGGTAGTTTGGCACATGTTTCTTCTAAGAATTGGCAGTATTTGAAGCCTTTTTCTGTTACAGAAAACTTTGCTATCAATTGAAAGTCAATAACACTTTGTACACCTACATTGTTTAAAAAAACTTTGTTTGCAATAACTTCTTTATTGAATGTCTTTGAAGCCAGACAATCAAAAATAGTAGCTTCAATAAAGTTGCATTCAAATAAATAGCTAAATGATTCAACAATTACAGATTCACTCTCCTGAAGATAGTCATGTATGTGAAATTCACTAGGAATTTTGTAAATCTCTTTGTAAAGAATACCCAATTTAAGAATGATGTAGTTTATTTCCCATTCTAAATGATTTGAAGTGCTCTCATCATAATACTCAAAATATTCGGGCAAGAGTTCTGAGGGCTTTTCTAAACTAAATTTTGGAATTGTATATAAATTTATTTTTTTGATGTAAGCATTCTTGTCTGTATCAAAAACAACACCTTCTAGAATATCTTGTGTGAAAGATTTCTCACTAGAAAATGACAGTATATGTATGTCCGACAATTCTTTCCAGTACAAAATCCTTTGGTTTCTCACTGTACACCAGCTTAATTCTTTTAAAGTTGAGTTGCCTAATGTGTGAATATTTTTCTCTGCTAGCCAAGATTGCAAAATTGATTGATTGTTAGAGTATATAAATCTCAGACTTTCTTTGTCAATATTATCATTGATAAATATCTGATTACGCCACTCTAAAGGAATGGATTTATATTGTCTAATCTGATAAAAAGAGTTCCAATCAAAAGAGGTCTCTTGCTCAAGATATTTACCTCCGTTAGGAGTGAGGGAGTACCAAAGTGTTGACTTGCAATTCAAGGAGCTATAAACATCTGCCAAAGAAAAGATTAAATTTTGGTTTATATCTTCTCCAGCTTGAACGTTCATCTCAAGATACCCTTTCAAAAATAATTCATATGTAGAAACTGCTAAGTCAGATCTAGGATACTCTAAATGACTAGCGAGCAATGATAGTACTTCAGGGTAAAAAATTACTGATTCAAGGATTAAAAAATCTAATTCTTTCATGATTTACTTCAAAACCCCCTTGGTAATGGATCTCGTCCTCCAACATTTTTGACATTTAAAGCTGCAAAAACGGTAACTATATGAGCATCATTTTGTGAATCTTCTTTACAGGCAACGCATTGACCGATTGAGCCAACGCTAGATGAATTCCAACCATATTTTACTCTTAGAGATTCGTTCTCTAGTAAAACATTGTAATGCCTTGAAAATCCTTCAGGATATGAGCACACTGTTGTTCGGCTTGTTTGCCCCCCGTCAGGTATCTTTATATCAGCAGACCACCAAGCTTGTGAAAATTGCTTGTCCCTTCGATCTCCTCTAATTTCTTCTTTTTTCCGATTACGAACTTCTTGAATATAGTTCAATGCCGCATTCAAACCTGTGGTGGCAATATTTTCTATGTCCAAGATGAAAATATAGCCAGAACGATTTGACGGGTTAGGAATACTAATATTGCTATATTTAGCATACTTTTTGAACTCATCACTGTTACAAGTTTTCTTTTTGCAATTATCGTTAGGATTTGGTGCATCCTTACTAGGTGGAGGAACTTTCTTTGGTTCGGATTCGGGTTCATGAGGACGTATAGGCCGTGGATTGAGATTTGTTGTATTATCTGTCGTATCTGGAGAGATAGGTTTAGTAGGATTCCGTGTGGCATCAGCAACAGGTGGTACAAGAAGACGATCGAGAGCCTGAATTCCCCTAATGGTAGCATCTCCCAACGCTCTAAATGAATCCCCAATTCCTCTACCGACTACTTTACCAGCATCAGTTTGACCAAGCGCGCCTATACCAGCAGCAACAGCATCAAGGGGATTAAAACTTGGAAGATCACCTGCAAACTGTAAACCACTTGGATCAGTGAAATTAGTAGGAGAGTTGAAAACATAACGGCTAATGTTAGTATCCCCAGCATTAAAGCTGATCGGGTCTTCGCTGATAAACTTACCCACAACAGCATCGTAATACCGAGCACGATAGTAATACTGACCAGTCTCACCGTCTAATTCTCTACCTGTATAGGCAAACCTCAGATCGATCGGACTTGTCTGATTAAGAACTCGACCAAAGCTATCGTAATTAATATGATTAATGACCGTTCCGGTATTATCAACCACATCTTTTACCGTGCCTTGGTTATCAATTAAGAACCAATGAACCTGATTTCCAGATTCTTCAGCCAGTACTTGATCTATTTGAGTGCCATAGAGATATCGAGATTTTTGCACTCCTACACCATCGAAGACTAGGGAGATTTGGTTGCGATCGAGCACAAATCTTTCAGTCACAACACCATTGATCTTCTTACCAATCCTCAAGTTATTTGTATCGTAAATATACTCCACATTTTTCTCGACCGCCCCAGCAGCATTTTTAAATAACACTCCTGCTAACCGATTCCGATAATCCCAAACATACTCAGTCACCTTTCCAGTAGCTATTTCAGTCCGTTTTGTCCGATTTCCCTCTTGGTCATATTGATAAGTAAATTGACCATCAGCTAGAAGCTGATTGTTTACTCCAGTTTGGTAGCCAGAATTAGTCCGATTGCCATTGGCATCATATTGATAAGCTTCGTCTGTCTGACTACTGTGATCCGCTCCAGTCAACTGATTGGTTGCATCATATGCGTAATCTACAGTTCCATCAACGCTCGAAACAATCTTGGTGAGCCTGTTTGCTACATCAAAAGTGTAGTTATAGCAAGCCAGATTATTAGCTCCTTTCTTGTGCCCAAGCTGAACCAATCTCTGATTTTGGTCGTAGGTATAATTGGTTTCGGCTACCAAGCTTTGGCCACCCAAATCGCTGAATCTGGCCAAGTTTGTAATTTGGTTGAGCTTGTTGTAAGTCATATCCACCCGTTTGCTCTGCACGCCAGACCCTGACTGAGTAATTTTAGTAACACGGTTTAACTGATCACGAGTATAGTCTGTTTGGCTGGTGTTTATGCCGTTTATTCGATCGGCCACCGAAATCACACCACCCACTCCATCGTAAGCATAAGCAAATACTACTGCTGGTACGCCAGTCGTACCGGTGTTGTCCACACTAATTACTCGATCAATTGCATCATACCCAAAACTATATTTAGAATCTAGATCGCTTTCGGTTATTAACCTACCTGCTGCATCGTAGGTATAGCCAATCGATCGTAACTACTCAGGCCGTGGGAAAGGATTTGTTCCAAGAAAGACCTGCCGTAGTGCATCAAGGACATCAATGCCTTGTTTTCTTAGAGTCGAA
>JAYSRP010000082.1:0-6791 GCA_043721015.1 Synechococcales cyanobacterium
GCTGTTTCACCTAGCTTGAAAGCTTCTTCTTGTTTGCCCTGTTGATAGAGAGCCACTGCTAAGGCCAACTGGGGTTCGGCAGCTTTCTTTTCGATCGAAATCGCCTGCTGCCAATATTTGACGGCATTAGGCAAGTTGTTAGTCTCATAGCTAATTAGGCCAATATTGTTCAGCGCTGGCCAGAAGTCTTTCTTTTGCTGTACCGATTTTTCATAGGTAGTAATGGCTTCTGGGTAACGCTTGCTGCGGTAGTAGGCATTCCCCAAGTCAAACAGCCCCGGTACGCTGGTAGGATTGATTTTCAGACCAGCTTGCAACTGTTCGATTGCCTGTGGATACAAGCCTTTCTGAAAAAAAGCTGTGCCCAAAGCAAGCAAGACATTAGCATCTTTGGGGGCAAGAGTTTGGGCTTTTTTAAGGATTTCGATGCTTTTATCGGACTTTTGATTTTGCAAGTACAGAGTGCCCAAGAGCAATAAAATATCTGACCTTTCGGGGGCTAGCTGATTGGCCAAAACTGCCCGAGGAATAGCTTGCTCGTAGAGCTGATATACGGCGAGTCGCTGGGCACTTTCGTATAGACGGGCAGCTTCTCGAGCAAAATCTTTCGGATTTTGCTGAGAAACATAGGGAAGAATCACTTGAGAGCTGGCCGGAGCTACATTTACAACCCCACAGCTCAACAAGACCAGCATCACAGTAGGATATTTAGCCAATTGTCGGAAAACCACGATGTTTATATTGGTAGAGGTATTGGGACAGAAGACAGCAATATTAATAGACACTGTTCCCCTGCGAAAATTCTAGCATTGGCTAGCGAAACTCGGGTGATTAGTCCGAAAAGCAATTTGATTATGGTACGGAGCGAGATGGGAATGTTAAGATTAGTAACTGACTCCTTGATATATCAGCCAAAGTCCAAGGTTTTTACCTTATCAATGAATCTCAGACAATATTTTGATCACTAGGTGGTCTGTTCGATGATCGCAATGGTGGATCCGTTTGGCAATTTCATTAGTATACCATTCAGATACATCGATTTCCTAAATTTTCGTTTCCGGCATATTTCATGGAAAACTTACCTGTTTTAGCTTCAAAGCGTCGGTGGCCATTGGTCGCTGGGATTGGTGCTGCGGTGATCGGTCTGGCAGGCATTGGCGCTTATGCCTTTGGTAATTTTCGCCCCAATAGCGACGTAGATTTGCAAAAGCTGACGGTGGTAGCTGAATCCCAAGATGTCACCCTGAAAATTGCTGCCAATGGCTCGGTGCTACCTGGCCAGACCGTGAATCTTAGCCCCAAAAATTCGGGACGAGTAGCAGCAATTTTTGTGGAGCAAGGAGATTTAGTTCGGCAAGGTCAACAGATTGCCCAAATGGAAAATGCTGATGTGCGGGCACAGATTGCCGAAGCCCAGGCTAACTTGCGCCAAGCTCAGGCCAACTTAGCCAAAAGCAGAAATGGCAGTCGGCCAGAAGAAATTTCTCAGGCGCAATCGAGGCTAGATGCTGCTCAGGCCACTTTGACCCGCACAAAAAATGGCAATCGACCCCAAGAAATTGCCCAAGTGCGCGCCAAGCTCGATCAGGTGAAGTCTAATTTGGTTTTATCTCAATCGATCGCCCCTCAACAAATTCAACAGGCCGAATCACAAATTGCCGCAGCGGCAGCGCGCCAAAACCTAGCCAAGCTGAAGCTGGGACGGTTTCAAAAATTGGCTAATCAAGGCGCTATTTCTCTAGATCGCCTTGATGAAATTATGGCCGACTATCAAACCACTACCGCGACTTATATTGAAGCTCAGCAAAGGCTCCAGCAGGTCAAAAACAATTCTCGCCAAGAAATCGCTCAGCGGCTAGCCTCAGTGGTGGAAGTAGAACAAAGCCTGCAACAGCAGCAGGCGGGCAGTCGCTCAGAAGATGTCACGAAGGCCGAAGCCGATGTGCGCCAAGCCCAGTCATCGTTGGAGCAAGCCAAAAATGGTTCCCGGCGGGAAGATGTAGACCAGCTCACAGCAGCGGTGGATACGGCGCGGGCGCGATTGAATGCTGCCCAAGTACAGATCCAAGAAACCGTGATTATTGCTCCTTTTGATGGAATTATTACCCAGCGCTATGCCAGCGTCGGAGCGTTTGTGACTCCTACTACTACGGCATCGAAAGAGGGGCAGGCCACTTCTACTTCGGTGGTGGCGATCGCCAGAGATTTGGAAGTTAAAGCTAAAGTGCCAGAAGTAGATATTGGTAAAGTTAATGTGGGTCAAAAAGTAGAAATCACGGCGGACTCTTATCCTGATACCAAGTTTCAGGGGACAGTGCGGATCGTGGCTCCCGAAGCGGTGGTAGAGCAAAACGTCACTTCTTTTGAGGTGCGGGTGAGCATTGATGTCGATCGAGAGCAAAAGTTAAAATCGGGGATGAACGCGAATGTCTCTTTTGTCGGCAAGAGCGCTCCGGCTTCGTTGATGGTGCCGACGGTAGCAATCGTGCGCAATAAAGGTAAAGATGGAGTGCTAATACCCGGTAAAGATCAGCAGCCAGAGTTTAAGGAAGTAGAAATTGGCTTTAGTGTCAAAGATAAAACCCAGATTTTGAGTGGCATCAAGTCTGGCGATCGGGTGTTTATCGATACTCCCAAAGGATTCAAACTCAACAAAGACAAGGAGAAATAGCGATGGCTCAAGCTCGCAAAGGGGTGGATTTTGGCGAAAGCCTCAAAATGGCCACCACTACGCTGATTGCTAACAAGCTGCGCAGTGGTCTGACCATGTTAGGAATCATTATTGGTAATGCTTCGGTGATTGCTATGGTGGGAATTGGCCAGGGCACCCAAAAACTAGCCGAAGATCAGTTTAAGAATTTGGGGCCAAATACGCTGTTTATTTTGCCCGGTGGACCGAACAGTCAACAAAACCGCTTGGGTTTACCCCGAACTTTGGTGAATGCTGATGCTCAGGCTATCAAACGCCAAGTGCCTAGTATCGCCGCAGTGGCAGCCCAGTTACAGTCTAGTCAGGCGATTACCTATGAAAACAAAAACAGTACTTCCCAGGTGGTTGGCACTACGCCGAGTTTTTTGACAGTCCGCAGTTTTGAAGTTGAAAAGGGGCGATTTTTAAATGATGATGATGTCAAAAATGCCAATTTAGTAGTGGTGTTAGGCCCAGACTTAGCCGAAAAACTATTTGAAGGCCGCGAGGCGATCGGCCAAAAGATTCGGGTGAAAAATATTAGCTTTGAAGTGATCGGCATCATGGTAGCTAAAGGTTCATCTTTTGGTAGTAACCAGGATGACATTGCCTACATGCCATTATCTACCGCTAGTCGGCGGATTGTAGGACGCAATTCGCCTTTTGGTCAAGAGGTATCTTTTATTTCGGTTTCAGCGAAAGATGCCGATAGTTTGAGTGCGGCGGAGTTTCAGATTACTAATTTGCTGCGCCGTCGTCACAAAATAGTAAATGACGATGACTTTACGGTGCGCAACCAAAAAGATGCACTACAAATTGTGGGGACTATTACTGGTGGTTTGACGCTGCTGCTGGGGGCGATCGCGGGTATCTCGCTATTAGTAGGCGGCATTGGGGTGATGAATATTATGCTGGTATCGGTGACAGAGCGTACCCAAGAGATTGGTCTGCGCAAGGCGATCGGGGCTACTCAAGGAGATATCTTGATGCAGTTTATTATTGAGTCGGTGATTCTGTCAGCAGCAGGCGGGGTAGTTGGTACTTTGATTGGGATTGGTGGGGTGGTGTTGGTGGCGGTATTTTCGCCGTTGCCTGCTTCGGTAGCTCCGGCTTCGGTCATTATGGCGGTGACGGTTTCGGGGGCGATCGGGTTGTTCTTTGGAGTGGTGCCCGCTAAGCGAGCGGCTAGCTTGGATCCGATCGTGGCTCTCCGCAGTGTTTAGGTGGTTTTTGATTGAGGTTGTTCAGGCATATTTTTTTGAGTTAGCGTTAATTGCCGTTATTTTCTAATTCTGTATAGATCCAAAGAGGCATCAATGTCCCGTCCACCCACTGTCTTCATCAGCTATAGCCACGACTCCAAATCTCACGAAGATCAGGTGTTGGAGTTAGCTGATCGATTGAGAAGAGAGGGCATTGACTGCAATATTGACCAATATGAGTCCAATCCTGTGGAGGGTTGGTATAGGTGGATGTTTAATCAAATTGAAAGTGCAGATTTTGTTTTGGTGGTTGCGACAAAATCTTACTATCGTAGATCTCACGGTAAACGTATAGAAAAAGGTGTTGTATGGGAAGGAGCTATTGTTGCACAAGAACTATACAATAATCCCAGAAGCATGAAGTTCATTCCAATCATCTTTAGTGCGTCAGATATTCCATATATTCCAGATTTTCTCAAAGGTACAACCTGCTATCAACTACCTAGTAGCTATGAGAATCTATATCATCAGTTGACAAACAACCAAAGACCAATACTACCAGCTTTGGGAAAGATGAATCATCTTGTTCAAAAAGTTAGTGGTTCTAGCAACCAGCTATCACCAGCATCAGAGTCTATTGATTCCCGTACAGTTAGAGGGACTATCGATCTATCAACTAATCATAAATTTAGGATTGATCAAATTAAAATAAAAAACTTCAAAAAACTCAGTGAATATGCGTTAGATCTTTGCCCTCAATTCACTTTACTAGTGGGAGATAATGGTACTGGTAAAACAACTATTTTGGATGCCTTAGCAGTTGCCGCTGGCGCTTGGCTGATCAATCATTCTGATACAACTCTTGCTAGTAGCGGGCGAAATATTTTACTCCACGAAATTCGTTCCGAGACAGTTGAAACTACCGATTCTTACCGGCTTGTAGATTGCAAGCCTGTTGAAGTGATCGCCACAGGTATTATTGGTACAGAGACTGTGAGTTGGAAAAGACAAATACCTATGAAAGGTTCTAGAACATCCAATACTGATAGTAAAAAAGCTATACAGATTATTGATCGACTTTTTGAGCAAGATCGAAAAGGAGAAAAAGCCTGGTTTCCAATTATTGCTTACTATGGAGCAGGCCGAGCCTGGTTGCCATCTAATAGTCGTGACAGAAAAACGAAAATCTCCAGTGAACCGTCTCGTCGTTGGGATGCTTTCTATGATTGCTTAGCCGAGCGAATTCGGATCAACGACTTGCAAAATTGGTTTCACAAAGAAGCGATCGCTGCCCTCAACCGTCATGGTGAAATGCGGATGGCTTATAAAGTTGTAAAATTTGCTATTCTCCGCTGTATCCCCGAAGCTGCTAACCTGTGGTTTGATCCTGACCGTCTCGAAATTATGCTCTTGATCAACCATCAGGCACAGCCTTTTAATAGCTTGAGTGCAGGCCAAAAAATGATGGTAGCTTTGATTGCAGATATTGCGATTAAAATTGTCACCCAGAATGTAGCTTTTCTAGCGGAGGAATCGGAACTAGATTATCAGACCTTACCGCGTGTTTTACAGAAAACATCTGGCTTAGTGTTGATTGATGAATTAGATGTTCATCTTCATCCCAAATGGCAGCGTCAAGTCGTAAATGACCTCAAAACTACTTTTCCTGCTATTCAGTTTGTTTGCACATCACACTCACCATTCATTATCCAGTCTATTAGTCAGGGAGAGTTGAGAAGTCTAGATGTGAAAAACTCACAGGCTTTGCAATATGAAAATCAGTCGATCGAAGACATCGCAGAAGAAATTCAATTAGTAGAT
Source organism: Synechococcales cyanobacterium (assembly GCA_043721015.1). Lineage (GTDB taxonomy): Bacteria > Cyanobacteriota > Cyanobacteriia > Cyanobacteriales > Chamaesiphonaceae > JAAFHZ01. The sequence continues at coordinate 5,713 of JAYSRP010000082.1, forward strand.
GTTCCTCAACAAAGCCTAAAAGCCCACCAACTTGCCCAAGCCACAGAGCAATATTTTGCACTACTCCAGAACCAAGATGCTGCAAATCCTGATGAGCTAGTGGCAGCCGAGGTCAATTATCGACAATCGTTAGAGCCATTTTCTGCTGATCCAGGACTAACGGCGTTGCTCAAATTGGAAGCAATGGCCAAAGCCCAGGAGCAAAAATCTGAATGAGGCCAATAGATAGGGGATTAGCCCCGCGCAGCTATCAACAATATGGAGATGCGATCGAAGATTTAACTACACGGCTTGGACAATATTGTAGTTATTGTGAGCGCTATATCCCAGTGGGTTTGGCAGTTGAACATGTGCTACCCAAAAGTTTGCATCCAGAGATAGAAACAAAGTGGGCTAATTTCTTGTTGGGTTGTACTAACTGTAACTCAGTTAAAGGTGCTCAATTAATTGAAATTACCAAATTTCTGTGGCCTGATCGTGATAATACCTTCATGGCTATCATCTACTCTAAAGGTGGATTTGTCACATTAGCTAACAATTTGAACCCTGAGCAGCAAGCGCAGGCACAGGCTTTATTAGATTTGGTGGGTTTACAGCGACATCCAGCATCTGGTTGGGAGCAGCCAGCTCGTAGAGACAAACGCTGGCAGGATCGAGAAAATATTTGGACAGCAGCCGAAAGATGTAAGGAACTTTTTGAAAGATTAGGGCAATCTGCTGAGGCTCGAGAATTAGTGCTGAAATTTGCTCAGAGTAGGGGCTTTTTCTCTATCTGGATGATAGTGTTTGAAAATTATCCTGATGTAAAAAGAGAATTAATTCAATTATTACCAGGAACTGCTATATTCTGTTTTGACCAAGATGGGAAGCCTTTAAATCGAGCAGGTGCAAGTATCTAGATGATTGGAATTACTGTTACCTTCTGATCGATTCTATTGGATTTGATCGTAGCCCTATGAAGTGTTTAGATTTGGATCGAAGCCAGGGTAAACGCATCGATTAAAATACCGGTGAAGCAGGCAATTACGTTGAATTGTTTTGGCACTGAAAAACATCTTAAAGCATTGCTATTAAGGACT
>JAYSRP010000083.1:0-6756 GCA_043721015.1 Synechococcales cyanobacterium
GGGTTTGCTCGTCTCCTCCTTCAGTCTCAAACCCCAAACGCTTTGCGTTGTGTGGCTCGACTGCCATCGTCATCTCGCTCGGCTTTCATCCCGACGCTCGCCCTATCAGGTAGAGCGCGGGACTTCCCGCCTGGAAGTTAAAATCCTTCGTGGGCAGTGCCCACCCTACAATTGGTTTTAGCTAAGTAGCTTTTGGCGCAGCATGTCTAATGCTTGCTTGGCAGACATTTGGCGAATGAGTTCTCGATCGAAATGGCTACTCAACCGATACTCCATCGAACTTACCGTGCCATCAGGTGCTGCTAAGCCAATATATACTAACCCCACAGGTTTCTCTGCTGTACCACCTCCAGGGCCAGCGATGCCGGTAATCCCGATGCCCCAATCGGTGTCTAGTTGGGTGCGAACTCCTACAGCCATTTGTGCGGCGACTTGGGAGCTGACTGCACCTTGATCGAGAATTAACTGACTATTTACTTTCAGCAAATTGGTCTTGACCTCATTAGCGTAAGCCAGCACCCCTCCTCGAAAATACTCTGAGCTACCGGGTATATCGGTAAGCATTGCTCCCAAGACACCACCAGTACAAGATTCAGCAACAGATAAAGTTTGACCCTTACCAATCAAAAGCTGACCTACAACGCTGGAGAGATTGTCATTGTCTTGACCATAGAAATTACTGCCGCCGATCGCCTTAATTTCTGCTGCTACCGGGTCAATTTTGCTGGCAGCAGCTTGGACATTAGTAGCTCTAGTAGACACCCTCAACCGCACTTCCCCTTGACCGGCGTATGGAGCCACCATCGGGTCAGACATTTGGATAAATTGATCGACTTTTTCGGCCAAGGCTGATTCAGAAACTCCCCAAAATCTTAGACTGGTGCTAAAAATCTGTTCCTGGCCATAGCCGTTGGCACAGAGATAGGGAATTGCAGAATCTTGCCACATTCTGTACATTTCCCGAGGCACTCCAGGAAATGTCAGCACAATCAATCCGGGCTGGGGTTGCCACATCATGCCGGGAGCTGTACCTAGAGGATTCGGTAAAATCTCGGCTCCTTGGGGCTGCAAAGCCTGACTACGGTTGCTAGGGGTCATGGTACGACCCCGCTGCGCATATTTCTGTTCGATGTCGGCGACTATTGAAGCGTGTTCGATTAATGGGGTCTGGAAAAAATCGGCGATCGTCGCTGTGGTCAGATCATCTGGTGTTGGCCCTAGTCCACCAGTGAAGATGAGGATCTTGGCTTGCCGATCGATCGCCACCTGAATAGTCTGCTGAATTCTGCCAGGATTATCACCAACCACCGACTGGTGATAGTGAGCAATACCCAAGTTAGCTAACTGCTGAGCCAAATATCGGGCATTACTATTGAGAATATCACCCAATAGTAATTCCGTACCCACACAAATGATTTCGGCAGACATCTATTCACCATAAAACACAGCAGGATCAAGTCTAGCTCAAAATCTTGTGGTACATCAGCCATAGCCGTGGCTGGCCAGAAAATCTAAGCTGATATCTTCTGCCTGAGAGCCGGGACGCAGCAGTTTCTCCACATACTTACTCAGAATGTCTCCTTCCAGGTTTACTAAAGCCCCCGCTATCAGTCCATTCAAGTTAGTCTCAGCATAGGTATGCGGAATCACCGCTACCGTAAACCAGTCAGCACCACAGTTGGCTATGGTGAGGCTGATACCATTCACCGCAATACTCCCTTTGGCAACAATATATTTAGCAATCGGCTCCTGCCAAGATTGGGGTGGAGGCAAAGTAAACTTCAGCTCCCAGGCAGCCGCAGACTGCTGTACCTCAGCCAATTGGCCCCAGCCATCTACATGGCCAGTAACAAAATGTCCGCCGATTTTGCCGCCAGCGCGCAGTGAAGTTTCCAAGTTTACCCAGCGGGTAGCATTAGAAACATTTTGGCCTAGGGTGCTGCGCTGCCAAGTTTCGGGTGAAACCGTCGCAACAAAACCTTGCCCTAACAGCCTTTCAGCAGTGAGGCAAACCCCGTCTACGGCTATGCTATCGCCGATCTCCAAATCTGCTAATATTATTTCTACCTTGGCCGGATCGATCAGGATTTCCACCCTGTCATCTGCCAAACCTCGGATCTTTCCACGGGATTGAATTAGTCCTGTAAACATTGATTTTCAGTCAAAATGCTATAGGGATTGTAGCTTTGATGAGTCATGCTTGTCATATAGCTCGATGAAACTAACAGCAGCCGCTCACCTGGTTGCTCAAAACTAATCGACAGTCTAAGTTTTGTACTGATTTTTCACCGATTTCTCCACTTATAGAGGTAAAGCCAATGATCGAAATGAAGGTAGCTGGGATTGCTTTAGATGCTGTTTCCCGTAGTCCTATTATCTTGTTGAAGGATGCTGCCGATCGCCGAGCTTTACCTATCTATATCGGTCAAGACCAGGCCAAGGCTATCATCAACGCCCTAGAGCATCAGGCTCCACCGCGCCCTTTCACTCATGATCTGATCATCAGCATGTTAGAAAGTTGCAGTGTGACGATCGATCGGGTGCTCATCAACTCTCTGCAAGACAATACCTTTTATGCGGTAATTGTCATTGAGCAAGGTGGGGTATTCAAAGAAATCGATGCTCGCCCCAGTGACGCGATCGCCTTAGCCGTTCGCTCTAAAGCCCCAATTTGGGTGATGGAAGAAGTAATTGCCGATGCTTCAATTCCAGTAGACCGCGATGCTGATGAGCAAGAGCGCAAAGCTTTTAGCAGCTTTGTGGCCGATTTACGTCCTTCGGACTTAATCAAAAACAGCAGCTTTAAGTTAGAAGGCTAATTTTGGAGTCGAAATAATTTGCAATATCGTCGCTTTGGGCGCACTGAGTTGTCTCTGTCGAATTTTTCTTTGGGGACGATGCGTTGCCTCAGTTCACCGCAGGTTTTTTACCAAACTGTGAACCGAGCGATCGAGCTGGGCATTAATCATTTGGAAACTGCGCCGAGTTATGGTCGCAGCGAAGAGTATCTGGGATTGGCTTTTCAGCGAGGAATTCCTCGGGAAAGCGTTTATGTCACAACTAAAGTATTACCGACGCTAGGTTTTTCGTCGGTAAATGCCGAAATTAGGGCTTCATGCCAGCGCTTGCAGAGCAATTATATTGACTGCGTAGCCATTCATGGGATTAATACCCCAGAGCATTTGAGTAAATCGATCGAATACATTGTGCCAGAGTTGCAAAAGCTAGTTAGCCAGGGAGTGATCGCGCACATTGGTTTTTCGACTCACGGGTCTTTGGATTTGGTCTTACAGGCCATCCAAACTGGCTTGTTTGAGTTTGTAAATTTACACTATTACTACTTTTTCCAGCGCCTTGCGCCAGCGATCGCCGCTGCCCAGGCACAAGATATGGGGGTGTTTATTATTTCCCCCGGTGATAAAGGCGGTCAGTTATTTACGCCACCAGCTAAGTTGGTGGAGCTATGTCGGCCATACCATCCATTGAGCTTGACCTATCGGTGGTTGTTGCAAGATCTGCGGGTGACGACGCTGAGTGTGGGGGCGGCGGTGCCAGAGGAGTTAGATTTGCCGGTGGGTATTTCGTCGGATGCTTTAAGTGCCGGAGAGTTGGAGGTGATCGATCGACTCCAAGCCCACCTCGAAACAACTTTAGACACCGATTTTTGCAGTCAGTGCCATGCTTGCCTGCCATGCCCAGAAGACATCAATATCCCTGAGATCTTGCGCCTGCGCAATTTGGCGGTGGGCTACGAGATGGTGGACTATGGCAAGTATCGGTATCGGATGCTAGAAAATGCTGGTCATTGGTTTCCTGGTAAGCGAGGACATCACTGTACTGAGTGTGGTGATTGTTTACCGCGCTGTCCTCAGCAGTTAAAGATTCCTGAGCTGCTATTTGATGCAGACGATCGGCTTAAATCTGGCAATGGTCGCAGACTTTGGGATCATTGAATAAAAAATGAAACTTTACCATAGGCTTGAATGACTGCCAAACTACTATAAATGAACATAGATTCCCGAAGCTTCTGAGGGAGGTTTTTCAGTATTTTCTGAACCTAGCCATCCCTGTTCTTGAAGATGATGCCAAGCAATCTGAAGATGATTGATTTGAAAAAGCTTTTGTTTTCGTTCACGAAGTGTGGGTGAAGACCAATCGCTCCACTCCTGAACTTTTTGGATTGCCTTATCACAATCGATCGCTGCTTCAGGATCTTCTTTGGCAACCCAATGAAGTGTAGCTAGCATTTCCATTCCGTAGGGAGTTTCAAACCCCATAATTAGGTTTTTAACTCGCTCTAAGCGTTCTTGAGCATCAACTTGGCTAACAAGAAAAGACTGCGCTGCTTCAATGCCTGTTTGTAAGACAGAGATATGAGAATGCTGGGTTCGATCGCCATAGCCTTTAATAAAGTGGCCTTCTATCCTCTGCAAAACATGATTGAGGTTGTCGGCATATGGGCCAAACTGATGTTTAACATAGTGCAGTTTCAGCGGTTCGCCAGCTTCTTGCAAAAAGTAGGCGAGTTTTTGAATTTCTAGTTTGGAAAGTTCGTAACCAGGAATACCATACAGCTCTAAGAGCTTAATAAATAGCGCCCGAGAGCGGGTCATGCTCGGCAGTGGGGTACTTACCTTGATTTGGCTGGGTGCTTCTTGGGGCGCAAAGATAATGACTTCAACTGCTGGCAAGCTGGCAAAGGCTTCTTCGATTAATGGTTGTACTTCTTGCCAATCTAAACCACCGTTGCCACAGCCAAGAGGAGGAATGGCGATCGATTGTATTTCTAGTCTTTGAATATCTTGAATCAAGGCTTTTAATCCCGATCGAATGTCTGCTATCTGGGATTTTTCTTTCCAGTGGCGCTTGGTCGGAAAATTTACTATGTAGCGTGGGAAGAGAAGCTGCCCAGTCGAAACAATAAACATTCTGCCAGCCTCTACTTCTTTGGCTGTGCAAGCTTTTTTGTATTTGTGGAAGTTTTCGGGAAATGCCTGTTTAAACTGCAAAGCTACGCCCTTACCCATTACTCCAACACAGTTGACTGTGTTGACGAGGGCTTCTACGCTTTCTTCTAATATGTTGCCTTGCTTAAAGCGGATCACTTTTTTTATAGTTATTTTGTATTGATGAGTTTAGCATATTGCTAATAGTACCAGCCAGCATAAACCTTAACGGGCGTAGAATGGTTGTCATTGCTTAACATTTCTTCAACTTCTTGCTGTATTTGGCTATTTTGGACACCAATTTCACAAATTATCTCCCACGGACAAAAATCGTGAACCAAAAATTCGGCTTGCCTGCGCCGTTTTCTGTCACCATCTTCTGGGGTATCTGCCCAGAAATTAGATCTCATTAGCGGCCAATCAATGGCACTACTTAGTGATTCTAAATCATCGTAAAACATTGAAAACTTCATAGCAGCGTGACCATCAGTAAAAACAAAGGGGATTTTTGCTTTTGCCAGGTCTTCAACCATGTACCTCAGATGAATAGCCTGATTTTGGCCTCCCTCATACCCCTGAACTGATCCGCAATGAATGGCATAGAGCATAGGCGATCGAGGTGCAAAATAGAACGGCACATAATCGTGCAGCATACCACCAGTTTTAGATGGCACACTGATCTGAGCACGTCTATCTTGAATGCTTTGATGTGCGATGTCTGTGTAAGAAATATCTTGTTTGGTCAGTTTGCTTTTAGCCATTAAGCCGCCGCTACTCAGAATTAGAGGCAAATTTTTTACTGAAGTGATGTGATATATTGGGATTATCATCTAGTACGCTGGATAATTGGCAGCCTGGGCAGATTCATCCAAACCTTTCATGGACTCATAACTGACTTAGGTGCCCACAGAATTACCAAATTTTGTTCATGCTCAGTATGAAACCGGGCATGACCTCATCGCAATTGATCGAAGCCGGAGACTCTAACACTTTTGTCTCTTGCCCTGGCCGATAGATTTCCACGTGCTTGTTTTTAGGGTTAACTAACAAGCCCAGCTTCACTCCTAGCCGTTTGTATTCCATCATCTTTTCCTGCAAAGGTTTCAGGTTGTCCGTAGCAGAGCGAAGTTCAATTACAAAGTCAGGCACCACAGGAATAAACCCCACGATTACGACTCCTTCTAAACGAGACTTTTCAAACCAAGAAACATCAGGTGATAGCTTACCACCCTCAAATGCGGTGAAATCATAGCCTGTTGACGAATCAAATGCTCGACCTAAATTGGTTTGCCGATTCCAATACCAAACTTCGCCGAATAAATCTCCATTCTTTTCGCCGCTCTCGCCACCCGCTGGAGCCATAACAATCAATTCTCCATTTTTAGTTAATTCCAAGCGCAAATCAGGGTTATCGATACAAAGCTGATCAAAATGCTCTGGTGCTACTGTCAGCTTGGTATTAGTAACATCCAGTAGCAGAGCATCAACAGATTGTTTAGGAGCTGTGGCTGTTGTCATAAAAACCTTCAGACGCTTGTGAAGTTAAGTCATACTATCTCCATTCTATCAGTAGCCCCAATGAATCGATCAACCGATACAAAGGCGTAATTATCTTTATTAAGGACAGGTAGATAATCAAACTTTGCCGTGGTTGCGCTGGTGGGATAGTAATGGCAGTTTACTACTGACCGGGGAGGAACCGGCTGAAGTCGAAAAACAACGAGCCGATCGACTCGCTGCCAAGTTACGAGAAATGGGCATAGATCCTGAAAATATTTGAGTATTAGGCAACTTGCCTCTCAACCCTCGA
>JAYSRP010000084.1:0-17531 GCA_043721015.1 Synechococcales cyanobacterium
TTTCGTCATTCAACGCCTATCGCCTACTGGCTTCGCCTTTGTATCTAGTAGGCGTTGGAATCCTCAACTCGCTCGCCTGATATCCCCGACCTAAAGGTACAAGGCTTTACGGCTGCTTTCCGGTAATCAACAATAGAGCTATGCTATGGAAGTTCTCAAAGATTTCACAAGTATCATGGCCGTTAACACCGCGTTAGCAAACCAGCCTAAAATCATCGTCCTCGACGATGATCCCACTGGATCTCAAACTGTCCATAGCTGCTTACTGCTAACAAAATGGGACGTACAAACCTTGGTTACAGCCCTGCAAGATACCGTGAATATCTTTTTTGTGTTGACCAACACTCGGGCATTGACACCTACCGATGCCACTGATCGAACTCGTGAAGTTTGCCGTAACCTCAAGCAGGCATTAGCTGAAGCCAAGATCGAAAACTTCTTGTTAGTCAGCCGATCGGACTCCACCCTGCGTGGTCACTACCCGATCGAAACCGACGCAATTGCGGCGGAGCTAGGCAACTTTGATGCTCATTTCCTCTTACCAGCCTTTTTTGATGGCGGTAGATTTACCAAAGACAGCATTCATTATCTAGTCGTTAACGGTGTGCCGACACCGGTTCATGAAACCGAGTTTGCAAAAGATTCGGTATTTGCTTACAGCCATAGTTATTTACCAGACTATGTGGCCGAAAAAACCCAAGGTAAAATCCCCGCTAGTGCAGTAGAACGATTCATACTAGAGGATGTCCGAGCAGGTAGTCTGGAGAGACTATTAAGCCTTACTAATAACCGCTGTGGAGTAGTAGACGGCGAAACTCAGAGCGACTTCGATCGATTTGCCGCCGACTTATTAGCTGCTGCTCAACAGGGCAAAAGATTCCTGTTGCGTAGCGCTGCCAGCATTTTAACTTCTCTGGCTAATTTAGGGCCACAGCCAATTCAAGATATGCGCCAAATGGTCAGAAACCAGCAGCCCGGAGCCGTGATTGTGGGTTCTCATGTCCAAAAAACCACCGCGCAACTGCATAAACTGTTGGAGTTAGAAACAGTGGTGGGAGTAGAAATTGAAGTCGATCGACTATTAACTACCGATCCTAAAATCCTGGTAGCTGAGGCTGTACAGCAAGCCCAGCAAATTTTTGACAGTGGCAAAACTTCGGTGATTTATACCAGCCGTAAAGAACTACAGTTTCCTGATGCCGCAACTCGCCTGCAATTTGGGATCACGGTCTCTGAAACTCTGATGTCGATCGTCCAACAGCTCCCAGTAAATATTGGCTTTTTGATCAGCAAAGGCGGCATTACTTCTAACGATGTGCTGAGTCATGGGCTAAAGCTCCCTACTGTTCGATTGTTAGGACAGATATTAGCTGGCTGTTCAGTAGTCCAAACTGCCGCAGATCATCCTCGTTATCCATTGTTACCGGTGGTGCTATTTCCTGGCAATGTGGGCGATGATCATGCCGTGGCCGAAGTTTATCGCCGGTTATCAGGAGGATAGCTATGGATGCTTTTGGGGCAGAGCTGCCTTGGCCAAAAATTGATTTTAGCCCAGCAGCTTTTATAGCCGCTAATGCTACAGTAATTGGCCAAGTAACGATCGGGCAAGGGGCTAGTATTTGGTACAATGCCGTGGTCAGAGGAGATGTGTGCGCGATCGACATCGGCGAATACAGCAACATCCAAGATGGTGCCGTAATTCATGGTGATCCAGACCTGCCTACTATTTTGGAACCATATGTCACCATTGGCCATCAGGCCACTATTCATTCGGCATATTTAGAGCGCGGCTGTTTGATTGGCATTGGCGCGATCGTCCTCAACGGTGTCCGAGTCGGTGCAGGCAGTATTATCGGCGCGGGCTGTGTGGTAACTAAAGATGTGCTGCCTCGATCGATGATGGTGGGCGTTCCCGCCAAGTTATTACGAGAAGCAACAGAAGCTGAAGCCGTCGATCTGATTTTACATGCCAAAAAATACGCCCAGCTTGCCTTAATTCATGCAGAATTCCAAAATTCATCCATTCCAAAAAACCCATAACCCACAACGTAGGGGTGGGTTTATCCATAAACCACAAAAAACCCAAAAATAACCAAATAAAAACCCACCCACCCCCACCGAAATAAAATGCCAATCCATGAAATTCCATCAGATCGATCGATTTTCATTGGATTTTGAAAATGCCCGATCGATCGTTGGATTCATTGGGGTTTCGGCTGTGGTCAATTTGTGGGGTGGGCGGGTTTTTACTGTTTTATTGTGGATGGGATAATTTGTTTTTTAGATAAACCCGCCCCTACAAATTGATTGATTGGGGTGTTTTTTATGGTTTCGGAATGGGGATGGGCATGTGGAATACTTGGAGGGCGATCGTGATCATGGTTAAAAATTGTAGAAAACCTAAGTTGTCTAATAATGTCGTTACTAATGGCCCACTAATTAACGCTGGATCTAGGTTAAAGCGCCTGAAAGTCATCGGTAATAGCGTGCCTAGCATCACCGCTACGATACTATTGGAAGCCATCACTATTCCGGCTACTACTGCCACCCAGCGCACTTCTGGGGGCGTAAATAGTAAAGCCAACACTGTCATCAAACTGCCCAAGCAAAAGGCAATCCCTAAGCTGGCTGCAAACTCGCGTTTAAGGACTTGCAACAGATCTGCGGGAGTCACTTCCCCTACTCCTAAAGAGCGAATAGTCACAGTCAAGGCTTGAATTCCTACCGTGCCACCGGTGTTAGAAAATAACGGCATAATTACTGCCAATACAGGAATTGCTGCGATCGTTTCCTGAAAAGGGACGATCGCATTTACCGCACCCAAATACAACACCATAATTCCCATCAGCCACGGCAAACGACTGCGGATTTTAGCCATAGGTGAAGAAAGCGATGATTCATCACCACTACCCACCCCGGCCAATTTTTGAATATCTTCGGTGGCTTCTTCTTCGATGATATCTACTACGTCATCGATCGTGATTAATCCTACCAAGCGATCTTCTCGATCGACTACCGGCATCGCAATTAGGTCATAGCGCTGCATCAGCCTCGCCATCTCTTCTTGGCTGGTTTCGGTGCTGACCTTAATTACCCGATCGCTGGCAATATCTCTAATCGGCGTACCTGGCAAGGTAAACAACAGTTGCCGCAGAGATACTACCTGTAACAGCTTGCGGTTGTCGTCAGTAACGTAGGCATAGTAAATCGACTCTTTGTCTTGGTCATTTTGCTTCATTTTGGCCAAGGCTTCCCCTGCCGTTAGCCCTTGACGCAACCGCACATACTCGGTAGTCATTAGCCTACCAGCAGTGCCTTCTTCGTAACCCAAAATAGTGGCGGTGGCCTGTCGTTCGCTAGAACTTAGCTGAGACAGTAAACGTTTTACAACCCCGGCTGGCAGTTCATCAAACAGTGACACCCGCTCATCCGGGCGCATGTTTTCAATAATTTGACAGACTTGGCTATCGTGCAGTCCTTCGATTAGCTCTTCTTGAATATCTGCTGGCAAATACTCAAATACATCGATCGCCCGATCTTTATTCAGTAACCGAAAAGCAATTGCTCGATCGCCAGGATTTCGATCGGCAATATATTCACCCACGTCTACTGCGGGCAACTGGTTCAGCTCGAACTTGAGCTGATTAAAGTCAGTGAGTTCAGCTAGGTCTATTTTGCTCTGTGGGTTAAACACTCATTCCCCCGGATCCTCTGCCCAATCTAGGAACCGGTGTTCGCCAAAGATCAGCAGAGCTGTTTACTATCAATATATGAACCGTGGTTCATGGACTTAAAATTAAATTTAATGGGCTGGGTGCATCGCACTATTCCTATCATAGTGCCCATTAGACCAGATCTACAACCATTCCAGACTCAGTAAAAATCCTGTGCAGAGGCAGATCCCATGGGTCGATCGGGATTTTTGGTACTAAGGCTAGGTCAAAAGCAATACCAATCGTCAAAACCTGCTGCCATTCTGAACTAGCTAACAGTCGATCGAAGTAGCCACCGCCATAGCCCAATCGATAGCCTCGCGCGTCAAAACCTACCATCGGCATCAGCAGCACGACGGCCACAGCAGGATTGATCAGGCTTGCTGTAACTAGTGGCTCAGCCAAACCATAAGAATTATTCACTAATGGCTCCCCTGGCCGCCACAAATGCCAAGCCAACTGTCGCTGGGGTAAACAGCGCGGTAGACCCCACTGATAATCAGGCTGAGTAAACAAACTGCGCAAATCTGGCTCCTGGCGATGGGGCTGGTAAGCTAATATGGTCTGACCAGGAGTCACCTGAGCTAACAAGAATTTTTGCAGATGTCCACAGAGTTGATCGCTATATTCCTGATAAAGCTCCGGTGATAAGGCCATCCTCGATCGCAATAAATCTTGCCTCAGTGTAGCCTTGTCCATTAGCTGAAAGTCTGTTTATGAACGGCTTGTACCCGACCATATTCTGGCAAGTCACCATCGCGGCGCAGGATCCGCAGGCGATTATCGACCATCATTCGGGCATCGTTACGAGGAATAGATTCAAAACTAATGCCTTCAGCTTTAGTGTTCACAATAAAAAACATTCGTTGGGCATAGAGTGTTGTGAACAACTCTTGACTGTTTTCTAATTCGCAAATGCGATACAGGAGGCCAAACGTTGGGTGATTAAGATAGCTTTCTGCGGTCATTTGTGTAAGATGATGATGTTTTCCAGAGCCGATCACCTTTGGTGCAAGCGGAGCTATCGGTATTATCTACTTTTTTGCGCCATCCCATCCCGATTTCGCTAAAATCAGCCCAGCATTAGATTTTCTAAGTCAACCTGCAAAAAAAGTCAGGAGCTAACGCTCCTGACTTGCTGCTTACTAACTACCAAAAGCTAGTAGGCACCATTGTTTTTTGGTAATACAATCACACCAACAGTTCTGATAACTAACATGATGTCTAAGACCAGATTACGCTGCTCTACATAAGAAACATCTAGCTTCACTCTGTCTTCGTAAGAAATATCGTTACGACCAGAAACTTGCCACAGACCTGTTACCCCAGGCTTTACAGACAAAACATAATCAATCTCTGCCCCATAGCGAGATAGCTCATCTTTTACTAGCGGGCGAGGGCCAACCACACTCATTTCACCTTTTAAAACATTAACAAACTGTGGCAACTCATCTAAGCTAGAGACTCTTAAGAATTTACCAATCCAAGTAATCCGAGGGTCATTTTTGAGCTTGAAGGTTTCTTCAAATTCTCGGCGCATTTGTGGCGATTTTTCTAACAAATCTTGGAGTTTTTTGTCGGCATTTGGCACCATAGTCCGGAATTTTATACAGCCAAAAGAACGGCGGTTGCGCCCTACTCGTTGATGGCTAAAAAAGATGGGGCCAGGGGAAGAGAGATACACGCACGCAGCTAAAATTAGGTACACGGGACAGCCCAAAGCTAAAACCAACAGGGAAAAGCATATATCGAAAACCCTTTTCGCAATTCTGGAAGAGCTTAGCTGCGCAGATTTATGGGGGTAAAAGGCGTGACTTAAACGACGGCGGCGACTAAGCCTACCTAGTGAATAAAAACGGTTGTTTGCAGTCATATCGTTGACAGATCTATCATTACCAAGATTGAAAGTAACCTTAACATTCTGAATCTAACCAGGGAAACGCTTTTCGCCAGATCTGAGTGATTTTACGCATAAATGCTGAGAATTGTTACGCTACCAGCGAGTAGATAGAGGATAAAAGACCTAAACACCTCAGTAGATATACGGTACATTGTGATTTTGCTAGCATCCAGCATTATTAGCATTCGTTACAATCCGGCAAGTTTTGCGGGGATCGGCTAGGGTAAAAATAATGTCTATACATATCCCCGAAATCCCCCAAGGGTAAATTCACATAGGTGTTTCACACAGGAGTTTCGCATCATGGCCACTACTAATCCCATCTTAGAAATCGAACAAGATTTTGGACAGAGCATTTGGATGGACAATCTCAGCCGCGATCTGATGACCAGCGGGTCTTTGGCTAAGTCGATTGAAGAAGGAGTTTTGGGGATCACTTCCAATCCAGCAATTTTTGAAAAGGCGATCGTCGGCAACGCCGTATATGACCAAGACATCGAAGCCGGGATTCGCGCCCACAAATCTTTAGATGAAATTTATGAGTCTTTAGTTTTTACCGACATTCAGCTAGCTGCGGATGTGCTGAAGCCTGTCTATGAAAAAACTAAAGGCGTTGATGGTTATGTCAGCGTTGAAGTACCACCAACCATCTCTGATGACACCGCAAAAACTATTACCGAAGCTTTCCGCTACTTTAAAGTGATCGATCGACCCAATGTAATGATCAAGATCCCTGGCACCCCGGAAGGTCTACCGGCAGTCGAAAAAGTGATCGCCGCTGGGATCAACGTCAATGTCACCCTATTATTCTCAGTTCAGAGTTACATCGATACCGCCTGGGCATACATTCGTGGCCTAGAAGCTCGGGTGGCTAAAGGCGACGATATCAGCAATATTTCTTCGGTAGCCAGCTTCTTTCTGAGCCGGATCGATAGCAATATTGATGCCCGCTTAGAGAAAGCTGCTGTAGCAACTAGCGATGTAGCTTTGCAAGCTAAGCTGCGCGGCTTGAAAGGGAAAGCGGCAATCGCCAATGCCAAGATTGCCTACCAAGAATATAAAGAAATTATCCAGAGCGATCGCTGGCAAGCTTTAGCTGCCAAAGGTGCTCGCGTGCAGCGCCTGCTTTGGGCAAGTACTGGCACCAAAGATCCTGCCTATAGCGATGTGATGTATGTAGACGGCCTAATTGGCAATGACACTGTAAACACCTTACCGCCCCAAACCATTGCTGCTTGTGCTGATCACTGTGATCCTGCCAGCCGGATTGAAGCTAATGTGCCGGAAGCGCGAGCCATGATTGCTGCTTTAGCCGACAGTGACGTGAACATTGATGTAGAAGCCGTAATGGCCGAACTGTTAGCCGATGGCATCGAGAAATTTGTGCAGCCTTTTGGTACTCTGATGGCCAGCCTCCAAGGTAAAATTGACGCTTTAGCGGTAGCGAGGTAGAAATTTATGACTGCGATTTTGACTAACCCCCTGCGGGTGGGCTTACGCCAAGAGAAATTACCAGAACCTCAGATTATTACGATCTTTGGCGCTTCTGGTGACTTGACCCAGCGCAAGCTGGTGCCTGCGATTTATCAAATGAAGCTCGATCGAAGACTGCCCCAAGAAATTACGGTGGTAGGTGTCGCGCGTCGGGACTGGAGCCATGAGTTCTTTCGTGAACACCTCAAACAGGGCGTAATCGAATTCGGCAACGGCATTCAAAGCGAAGCGGCCTGGGAAGAGTTTGCTCAAGGGCTGTTCTACTGCCCTGGTGATATCGATAAGCCCGAAAGCTACCTACGACTCAAAGCTTTTTTGGGTGAATTGGATGAAAGCCGCAAGACCTTAGGCAACCGGGTATTTTATCTTTCGGTGGCACCCAACTTTTTCCCAGAGGCGATCGAACAGCTCGGCGCAGCCGAAATGTTGGCGGATCCCCAAAAGCAAAGATTAGTGATCGAGAAGCCTTTTGGCCGCGATCTGACCTCGGCGCAGAATCTGAATCAGGTGGTGCAAAAAGTTTGCCGCGAGAATCAGGTATACCGCATTGACCACTATCTGGGTAAAGAAACCATCCAGAATTTATTGGTGTTTAGGTTTGCTAATGCGATTTTTGAGCCGCTGTGGAACCGCAACTATATTGACCATGTGCAAATCACCGTGGCCGAAACCGTTGGGGTCGAAGACCGAGCCGGATATTATGAGTCGGCTGGAGCTTTGCGCGATATGCTGCAAAATCACCTGATGCAGACTTTTTGTTTGACGGCAATGGAGCCACCGAATTCTCTGGATGCCGACAGCATTCGCACTGAAAAGCTGAAAGTTTTGCAGGCCACTCGCTTAGCCGATCTACAAAACCTAGAGCGCTGCGCAGTGCGCGGTCAATATAGCTCTGGCTGGATGAAGGGCAAAGAGATTCCGGGCTATCGCCAAGAAACCGGCGTAGACCCTAATTCCACTACGCCCACCTATGTGGCGATGCAGTTTGCGATCGATAACTGGCGCTGGAAAGGCGTACCATTCTATTTACGCACCGGTAAACGGATGCCCAAGAAGGTTTCGGAGATTGCCATTCAATTCAAAGAAGTGCCTTGGCGGATTTTCCAATCGGCGGCCAAGCAGGTAAATCCCAACGTTTTGGTGTTGCAGATTCACCCCGATGAGGGGATCTCCTTACAGTTTGAGGCCAAAATGCCTGGGCCAGATCTACGTACCCGTACCGAAACTATGGAGTTTGGCTACGATTCTAGCTTTGGGGTAAAAAGCTCTGATGCTTATGATCGACTGTTATTAGACTGTATGCTGGGCGATCAAACCCTGTTTACTAGATCTGATGAAGTAGAAGAAGCCTGGCGAATTGTGATGCCTGCTCTCTCGGCTTGGGAAAGCGATCGCAACCCTAACACTATTCCGCTATATGAAGCTGGAACTTGGGAGCCGATCGAGGCCGAGCTACTGCTAAATCAACATGGTCGTCGCTGGCGCAGAATCTAAATTCTCTGTCCACAATTCTCTTAAAACACATTATGCTTACTACTTTGCAATCGCCACCGATGGCCAAACTGCTCTCCTCCAAAAATGTGGCAATCAGTGAGATTCCTACTGCTTTGCAGGAGCTGTGGCAGGCCAATGCTGATACCCAGCGGGCTAATACATTTTCGGTGGTGATTTATGAACCAGCACCCATTCAGCAGTTGCTGACTGCCTTGGGTTTTTATGATGGCCCGATCGATGGAATCAATGGCCCGTTAACTCGGGATGCCTTGGCTAAGTCGCAGCAGGCTTATGGTCTCACTATTACTGGTAAGGCCAATGAAGTGACTTTTGCCAAGTTAGAAGAAGCCTATTTGGCGGCCAGTAAACAAAAAATTACACCCACCGCAGCGGAGCAAAATTACCGGGCAGCAGATGCGATCGCCGAGTCGGGACCATCCCGGATTGTGACGCTTTGTGCGACTAATTCCACCGCTAGTGAATTAGAATCACAAGTTTCAGCTTATTCGCCAATTAAAAAGCGTCAACAAAGTGCCATGTTGGGCTGTGAATATGTGATGTTTAGCGGTAATGCGGCTTTATTGGAAGCTAATAGTCAGGTGGTTGAAGAAGTCTTGCTACCAGAGATACCACTATACATGTGGTGGAAAGGTACACCAAAAGTAGACCATGCGCTGTTTACCAAAGTGGCCGATCGAGCGACTCATGTGTTGGTAGACTCGGCGACTTTTGTTGATTCGGTAATGGATTTTCTGTTGATTCCACCACTGTTGGCACAGGGTCGATCAATTATTGATATCAATTGGCAGCGCATTGCTCCTTGGCAAGAGCTAACTGCGGCAACTTTTGACCCGCCGGAGCGCCGAGAGACCATCAACGACATTGATCTAGTAGAAGTCAATTTTGAGCGGGGCAGTTCTGCCCAAGCTTGGATGTACATTGCCTGGTTAGCCGGTCGTTTAGGCTGGGAGCCACAGTCTTACCAAATGGTCGGTGGTGATTATCAGTTGCGACAACTACAGTTTTTGGCTAGCGATGGTCGCACTATTCAAGTAGAGTTGGCCAGTATGCCGATCGCTGAGGTGGGTGAGGTAGTTGGTGATTTGATGGGCATCAAGTTAGATTCGACTAATCCCAAATCTAAGTGCAATACTATTCTCTGTTCAGAAACTGCTGGCTGTATGCGGATGGAGGCAGGGGGTAAGGCACAATCGGGCTTGGTAGCACAGGTCAATTCTGTAGCTGACCAAAATGCTGAGCAATTAGTTGCGGCTAATTTCCATCGTTCTAATCGAGATTGGCTCTATGCCGAAACTATGACTATTTTGAGTAAAATTTTGTCGTTAAATGCAGGCTAAAATTGCATTCTGCCTAATAATCCCCGGCTAATTAAGTCGGGGATTATTTTGGTGATCTGCTATCAAGATTTTTATGGCAAAAATTAAGATAATGACTCCAGTTCACTGGTTAATTTTTTGTAATTACGCGGATCGCCAGCCAACACCTGATCACGCTCTATCCCTTTACGGGCATAAAGAGTATCTAAAATTTCTTGCCAGTCGATGTTCGGAATATTTTCTGGTAGTTGAGCAAGTGGTATCAAATCAGCCTGAATTTGCTGTTGGGCTTGCAGAGCGCGAGCACCAACGGCCCAAGATGTATCTTGAGCAATGATGTCAACCAGAGCTGTTTGAATTTGGGTTTTCCATTCTGGGTATTGTTTAATCGACCCCGCCAAATTTTGTAAACCCACTACCGCTGCGTAGCGCACAATCCACTCATCATCTTGCTGAGCGACAAATAACAAAGATTCCAAAGCTTCTTCTTGAGCAATTTCTAACAAGTCAGCCGGGAACCAATGCCATTTCATGCTACCCAAACCTTTAGCGGCTGCTCGGCGCACGCTGAGAGCAAAGTCGGCAGTAGCAGCACCCAACAGCGTTACCAGCCCTCGCGGATCACCAATGCCTGCTAGAGCGCGGATTGCCCAGGCGCGGGCAGTGTAATTATGACCATCTAATTGCGCAAGAATTGGGTCAACAGCAGGCTCACCAATCTGGATAAGCCCATCCACCGCAGCGACAGCGGCTCCGGGGTTGTTGTAGCCAAGGGCAGCAATGAGGGTAGGGATGGCTGCTGGCTGCTGAGTTGCGGCCAGGTTTTCCATGGCTGCTACCAGCAAGCTGGCCGAATCTGCGGCCTCTACCGCACCGATCAGGGCTTCGATAGCTGCGCTGTCATTTTCAATGATCGACATATTGGACGAACGGTTACGGCTTTTATATCATACGCCGCTGGCTATTGTTTTAGGGGATGTGTCTAGCTCTTATTTCTAATCAGCGTTCTTTCGATCGGTCACTCGCCAACTCAGTTTAACGTTGATCCAATAGTTCCAAATGGTGACACAGACGATCGCCATAAAGTTGGCACCATACTCATTTTTGATACCACTCCAAACTAATAGCTTAAGAATTAAAACACTCAACATCACCCCAATGAGACAAACCAAATTGAATTTAATAAACCGCCGTAATTTACGCTTTCTACCCTTCTGTTGAATACTCACATCTCCAAAAGTCCAGCGATCATTCCACATGAAATTATTGATAATCGCTACTTCTGCCGCTAGAACCTTACTATATTCCAAAGGTAAATAATGATTTTCTCGAAGTAAGTAAAGCACGGCCATATCTACAAACACACCACTCAAACCCACCGCCAAAAATAGCAGTAGCCGACGGCTATGAGACAGGCGCAGCCTTAGTAAATGGCGAATATATTCTATATATTGCTGCCCGGTTACTTTGCTATCACCACTTTGTCTTTCTTGAAATTCATAGCCTACTTCGGCAATTTTATCAATTTTGCCACGCCCGACTACCTCCACTAAAATTTTGTAGCCTAATGGACTGAGGATTTTATTGGCGATCGCCTCTCGCTGTACCAAAAAATACCCACTCATCGGATCACTAATGCGACCCACACCTTCTGGGAAAATAATCAGCCCCAAAATTTGTGCCCCCCGTGACAAAATGCGGCGCAAGATACTCCATTCGCTCACTCCACCACCTTCTACATTGCGGCTGGCGACCGCCAAATCTGCCCCATGGTCATGATTTACGGCTGCCCACATTTGTCCTAATACCTCGGGTGGGTGTTGTAAATCGGCATCTATTACCCCTAATACTCGGCCTCGGGCTACTTGCCAGCCTCTGATGACTGCGGTGGCCAAACCCCGTTCATTTACCCGGCGAATCACCCGGAGCTGGGGATATTTGACCGTTAACTCGGCAGCGATCGACCAGGTTAAATCGGGGCTGTCATCATCCACCACAATTAGCTCATAGGCTCCGGGCAAAAAATAGTCTAACTTGGCGGCCAACTGCTCAACGATCAGTTCGATGTTGTGCCTTTCTTGATAGGTGGGCAAAACCAACGAAAGAGCAATTTCGTGATCGGCTGTGGCCGAAATTTGCAGAACCCCTTGTGGGTTGGGAGTCAGGAGGGAAAGCATAGACACCAACAAATGGAATTTTGAATTCTATCATTTCTTGTCGCTCCTCTTAACAACAGCTTACTAGATAAATAGTAACGGCTTGTTTTGCAGTGGCTCAAAGGCGATCGAATTAAACCGATAAAGGCTAGCTGGTCTGCCGCTACCTTTAGAAACTTTCCGATCGGTCTCGGTCAAAAATCCCAATTTCAGCAGCCTGTTCCGAAAATTAGAATAGTCTGAGAAACCTGATCCTAATACCGTGGTATAGAGCTGATAGACATCATGCAGGGTGAATTCGCTGGGTAAAACATCAAAGGCGATCGGGCTGTATTCTAATTTGCTGCGCAGCCTTCGCAGTCCATAGTTAACTATTTCTTGGTGATCGAAAGCTAAAGCTGGTAGGTCGGTCAGAGGATGCCAAGTTCCACCAGGTTCTAATATTGAGGCTTCCAGTCTTACCAGGGCAAAATAGCTAACTGACAAGTAGCGCTCACCATAACTATTCTTGGCCTCCCGAGGATCCCGACCTGGGCCACCAAAACTATAGAGCTGTTCTAAGTAAAGATCAGCTACAGTAATTTTTTCGGTGAGAATCCGATCGGCGGCGGCTTCCAAAGATTCTCCTTGACGCACTAATGTCCCTGGCAAACTCCAGGCTCCGGCATAGGGGGCTTCGGTGCGTTTAATGAGCAACACTAATAGTCGATTTAATGCTAAGTCTACAGAAAAAATTACGTTGTCTACGCCTACTTTAAAATCGGCCAAGGGTTCAGGTTTGATCATAGTTACCTGTGCGCCGATATAGCTGATGTCGATCGATGTATTCGGTCACTGCTGGAGTTAATCCCATGCGTAAATCGGCCAGATCACTAGTTTGACGCATGGCAGTAGAGGACACCGCTAAGGTACTCAGCTCTTCAACCAGTTGTAATTGGCATCCCAGATCGGCCAGGCGTTGCAGCATTTCTGGGCGAATCTGCCAGCCCGGTCGAGGAATAACTAGCAAGTTTACTTGGCGCAGTAGCTCCGTACCGCCCTGCCAACGTTCGATTTGTTCGACAAGGTCGGCACCGATGGTTAAGACTAATTCAGCCTTTGGCCACATTTCACGCGCAAAGGCAATGGTGCGAATAGTATAGCGATGGCTGAGTTGCTGGCACACTTTAGCTGTGGTAGGAGCCGGAATTTCGGCCACCAAAATTTCTAGCATGGCGGCACGCTGAGCGAGGGTGGCTCCGTGGGTTTTGTCGGGATTATCGGCTGCCCAAACGGCGACCACCTCAAATTTTTGCCCCAACCAGTTGATGACTTGTTGGTGGGCGCGGGTTGGTGGGTCGGCACTGGTGCCAAAGAGAGCGATTTGCATGATCGATAAGTTTTACTTGTGCCAAAGGCGAGCACAAGCCAAAGAAAGCTAAGTGGCAGCGAACATCATAATAACCTGTCATGTCAGAAGAAATCTTGGATGCTAGAGATTTTAGTAATGTGGGTTTGACTAAAGAGAAAATATAGTATAATTGGACTCGAAACTTAGAATCATCTTAGAGGTATGTGATGTCGAATGAATCAGACGCTATCAACGCAAAACTAGACATACTTACTCAAAAAGTAGATGCACTTACTCAAAACATGATTGCATCACAACAAAATATCAATGCTTTGCGTGAAGATATGGGTGGATTACGTCAGCGAGTGGATAGTTTTGAGGGCACAATGATTGCTACTACCCGCGAAGGGTTTCAAAGTCTGCGCAATTACCTGGATGACCTGAATTATGAAGTTGCTGATAATGGTCGGGCAACACGACTCTTGAAACGGCGTGTTGCTCGTTTAGAACGTAAAGACGAAGATTAAATTTATGACTAGAAAATTCTTAGAATTATCCCAACTCTACCGCGATACTCTGCTGCACAACATCATCCCCTTTTGGATGCAGCACTCGATCGATCACACTCACGGCGGCTACTTCACTTGCCTCGATCGGCAAGGTCAAGTCTACGACACCGACAAATTTATTTGGCTGCAAAATCGACAAGTATGGATGTTTTCCACCTTTTATAACCAGATCGAAAAGAATCCTGAATGGCTGCAAGTCGCCAAACACGGCGCAGATTTTTTAGCTCAGCATGGCCGCGATGCTAACGGAGACTGGTACTTTTCCCTCGATCGCAGCGGCCAGCCCCTCATCCAGCCCTACAATATTTTCTCTGACTGCTTTGCAGCCATGGCCTTCAGCCAATATGCCGCCGCCTCTGGCCAAGAATCTGCCAAAGAAATCGCCCTCCAAGCCTATCAAAACGTCTTGCGCCGCCAAGATAACCCCAAAGGCAAATATACCAAGGCTTACCCCGGTACTCGCCCCCTCAAATCTTTGGCAGTACCAATGATCTTGGCCAACCTAACTTTAGAAATGAGCTGGTTATTGCCGCCCGCCGAACTCGATAGCTCCGCTTGCGCCTTAGGCGATCGAGTCCTAGCCGCCACCGTCCAAGAAGTAATGGAAGACTTCCGCGATCCTGAGCAGGGCTACCTGCGCGAAGCCGTAGATCCCAATGGTCAGCGAATTGACTGTTACGAAGGTCGGCTATTGAACCCCGGTCATGGCATTGAAGCCATGTGGTTCATGATGGATATCGCCCAGCGCCAAGGGAATCGGGAACTGTTATTACAGGCTACCGAAGTGGTGATTAAGACTTTGGAATTTGCCTGGGATAAAGAATACGGCGGCATTTATTACTTCATGGACGATCGAGGGCATCCACCCCAACAGCTAGAGTGGGATCAAAAGCTGTGGTGGGTACATGTCGAAACCTTGGTAGCCTTAGCCATGGGCTATCGGCTGACCGGCGATCAACGCTGTTGGGAATGGTATCAACGAATACACGAATATACCTGGAGCCATTTCGCTGACCCGGAGCAGGGTGAGTGGTTTGGTTATCTAAACCGGCAGGGAGAAGTCTTATTAAACCTGAAAGGTGGTAAGTGGAAAGGCTGTTTTCATGTGCCCCGCGCCATGTTGCTGTGCTGGCGCGAGTTTGAAAAATTAAGTACCCCAGGCGCTTTATGACGAAAAGTTTGGCTTTTAGGGCAGACCCCACGAGTTTGGTCAGAAATTGCTAGGATAGGAGTATCAGCATGGGCTAGCATAGACTATGGAATTTTCAGCTCCTCTTTTGCAATCGATCGAACGCCTCCAGTACCAGGCAACTCCCGGAGAATTTGCGGTACAGGCTGGCTTACCTTTGGCCACCGTCGAACGCGATCTACAACAGCTAGCGATCGCCGTGGGCGGTCACTTACAAGTGGCCACCACTGGCGAAATTGTTTACAAATACCCCAGCAATTTTCGCACTATTCTCTACAACAAATCGGTGTGGTTGCAGGTCAAGAAATATACCGATTTTATGTGGAAAGTCGCTTTCTATCTGATTAGAGTGTCTTTTGGCTTAGCTCTATTAGCATCGCTCTCCATAGTTGTTTTAACAATTCTGATATTCACAATCGCCACCATGCTTAGCGATAACGATGGTGGCGGAATAGATTTTGGTGATTGGGGTAGTGGCGGCGGTGGCTCTAGTTCTTGGGGTGGAACTTGGTGGTATTTCGATTGGGGCGGTAGTAGCACTCCAGCAGAGACCGTTGATCCAATCGAAAAAGAAAAGAAACAGCTAAACTTTTTGGGCGCAGTGTTTTCATTCTTGTTTGGGGAAGCCAACCCTAACGCCAATTTAGAAGAGCTACGCTGGCGCAGCATTGGCCAAGTGATTCGCAAAAACCAAGGCGCGATCACAGCAGAGCAAGTAGCACCATATTTAGAAGAAGCCCTGCCTCAAAGCGAAGACCATATTTTGCCAGTTTTGGTGAGGTTTAATGGCATTCCAGAAGTCAGCGAAATCGGTGATATCGTCTATCGTTTCCCCGATACTCAAACCATCGCTAAACAGCGCAAATTTAAGCATTTGCCGCCCTATTTACAAGAAAAATCTCGGCGTTTTAGCGGCGCAACTTCCGAGCAAGTTGGTTTAATCTGTGCTTTGGGTGCCCTAAACTTTGCAGGCATATTTTTCATCGGAGCTTTATTAAAAGGAGCCGCAGCATTTGGCTTCTTGGCCTTAGTTGGCAGTATTTATAGTCTTTTGGCAGTTTATGCTGTAGGGTTTGTAACTATTCCGGTAATAAGACTTCTGTGGTTGCAATGGACTAACCGCAAAATCAACACCCGTAACGAAAAACGGCGGCAGCGCTTAACTTGGTTACATAGTGAAGATGCCACTCGGAAGCTGGGTTTTGCCGAACAGTTCCAAGTGCAACGCACTTTATCGGAAACTGATATGGTCTACAACACCGAAGAAGATCTGCTAGAACAAGAGATTCGCAGTTTTCGAGCACTGCCACCGGAAGAATAGATTTTTAGTATTAATTCATGATACTATAGCCAATGTCTACTTAGCGATCGATCAATTGGCGATCGATAAATTGATGATCAACTCAATTGTCACTATTGCCCAAATGCAAGCGATCGAAAACCGGATGTTTGCCGCCGGAATGCCAGTAGCTGCATTAATGGAAAAAGCCAGTTTGCGAATCACTCAGCGCCTTGTACAACTTTTCCCACCCCCACAGCGAGTGGGTTTTTTAGTAGGGGCTGGTCACAATGGCGGTGATGCTTTAGTAGTGGCTAGGGAGTTATTTTGGCGTGGTTATGAGGTGTTATTGTATAGCCCCAGCAACGGATTTAAAGATTTAACGACTCAGCACTACCAATATGCTTTGAGCATTGGGATCCCTCGGGTTGCAAGCATCCAAGATCTAAAAACCTGCGATCTGATTGTGGATGGGCTGTTTGGCTATAATCTCGATCGATTAATGAATAATGTGTTGGTCAATACCATCAATGAAATTAATGATCTACAAATTCCGATCATCAGCATCGATTTACCTTCAGGGATTCATGCTGATACTGGCGAGACTTTGGGCACAGCTATCCAGGCTCACCATACTTTTTGTCTAGGATTATGGAAGCACGCTTTTGCTCAAGATCAGGCATTGCCATACTTTGGCCAAGCCGAGCTGTTGCAGTTTGACATTCTGCCTACTGATATTCAGGCGGTGAACAATAATTCTGTGCAAATGATTACTCGCCAACATGCCGATCAATATCTACCCAAACAACGTTCAGTATTAACCCATAAGTATCAACAGGGTCATTTGTTACTGGTGGTCGGTTCTTGGGAATATGCCGGGGCTGCAATTTTAGCAGGCTTGGGAGCACAGGCTAGTGGAGTAGGTTTACTGTCGATCGCCGTACCTAATTCTCTCAAGTTGCCTCTGCTGCAACATTTACCTGATGCGATCATCATTGGTTGTCCCGAAACTAGCAGCGGTGCGATTAAACATTTGCCCGGTTTGGACTGGAAAAAATACACGGCGATTG
>JAYSRP010000085.1:0-1538 GCA_043721015.1 Synechococcales cyanobacterium
TTGAGCCTTGCTTTCCAGCATTTGTTTGGCTTTGGCCACGTCTTCATCGCTGCCCGTCACCAAAATAATGAATTCACCAGCTTGGATTCTGGTTTCATATTTCAGTACTTCATTGTGGGCGATTCCTAGTCCACCCAAAGCCCCGCTGATTCCTCCCAGTGCCGCACCGCTAGCTCCTCCGATCAAAGAGCCTTCTAGCCAACCAGCCAATACTCCGGTAATTGGGCCAGCAATGATCACCTGACCTACCCCTGGAATAAACAATACTCCTGCCCCAGCTAAGATGCCAAATAAGCCACCTACAAAGCTTCCCCAATATCCAGCGCCAGTGGCTCCTTCTTTGGCCGTGTCTTTCCAGGAGAGAAAACCGCGCACATGTTCAGCCGTTTGGTAATCTTTCCCGACGATCGAGAGCTTTTTCATATCAAACCCTCGTTCCTGTAGATCTATTACCGCTATTTCTGCTTCTATGTGAGAAGGGTAATGTCCGACAATTGAGTGATTAAGTGTCATTATTTTGTTTCCCGTGTTGTAGTTTAAGAATTAAAATTGCTGGCTAAATTTAAAGCTATTTCTTTTTCGCTTTTTCCTCAGTACTGTTATCAGTGTTTTCTTTGGCAGTTTCTGCATCTAGCCTGGAGCAGACTGCGTTTAAAGTGGCTGCTTCGGCTTCTTCCATCATCGCCATCGCCAAGAAGATTCTGGTAGTAGCATGGTCTTCGGCCTTTTCTGCGCGATTCTCTAGCTTTTTGACCTCACGGCTGGCTTTCCATTCCTCAATGTTTGACTTTGCCTCTGCTCTTTTCTCTTTTAATTGAGCCTCAAGCTTGGTTCTATACTCATCTAGCTCGTGCTTCTTAGCATCAATGCTTGACTTGGTTTTATCTAGCTTGGATTGAATTTCGGATTGGCTCTTTTGAGTCACAGACTTAATGCTTTTGCGCAGAGACTTTGCCCGATCTTCGACGGCCTCTAGGTCGTCATGCAGTTGTTTGGTGAAATTATCAATTGCAGCACTCATGATCTTAAATTCCTTGTTATGATTCGCACCCTCTAGTTATACTGGAGTTGCCAAAAAAATAAATCCACCAACAGACAGAGATTTCACCTTTGTTTGATATGTGATATCTGTCAATAGGAAGAGATTAAGTTAACCCCCTAAAACTCTTAAATTAATACGTTGATTTAAAAAGGAATTTTTTGATGGCCTGAAACAGCTCTGGCAGTTTTCCAAAAAACCCTTGCTGAATACTGAGCTGGCAGTCTTTGCAGGCAATTGCTCGGTGAGTAAGTACTGTTGATGGGTGAATGGCGCATTTTAGGTGGGGATTGTAGTTTAGGTATTGACACTGATCGTATTTGATCCCTTAGAAATTAAAATCAAGTAAGCGCCTTAGCCATTTAGCAAGATAATCATAAATAGTGGTGATAACTGTCGAGCAGGTGGCGAAAATGATAACTATTATAAAAAGTGCTCTTAGTGTGGGTGTTACTTCAAATCCTTGCTTTCTGGGATGCGGCATATCAGGAAAATTTAT
>JAYSRP010000086.1:0-17437 GCA_043721015.1 Synechococcales cyanobacterium
TAGCTAGGGGAAATAAGTAAGTACCCACAATTCAATAAACCTCAAGTTTAATTTTGATTAACAGTACCTAAGGGCATTAGGGATCTGGCTCGCAAGAGCAAAAGACTGGGGAGTAGATCGCCTCTGCTATTAATGAGAGATCAGATATAGTAAGCGGACTTCTGAGAACCAGTAACAAGAATCGCCGTGCCTTCAGGCCGGTGAGTATGTCAAATCTCCTACAGCCTTACGAAAATTAGCACGGCTATCATAGGCACTAATATTTTCGGGGTTGAGCTTAATTAACTGCGAAGAATCTTTGATCGCTCCCGGAAAATCATTGAGCTGTGCCTTGACACCAGCCCGATTATTGTAGCCCAAAGGATCTTGAGGATCTGCTTTGATCATTTCAGTGTAAGCCGTCAAAGCTCCTGGCAAATCACCCTGCACCTGAAAAATAATTGCCCGCAATAAATATGCCTGAATATACTTTGGATCAAGCTGCACCGTGCGGTCGAAGTCAGCTAAAGCCCCTTTAAGATCCTGATTGGCATACAAAAGATTGCCCCGCAAAAAGTAAGCCCGAGGATTTTTTACGTCTAGCTCGATCGCCCGGTTGAGATCTGGCAGCACCCGTGATCGATCGCCTAAAGCCTGATATACATTAGCCCGCAAATAATAAGCCGCCGCCTTTTTAGGAAATGCCGTAATTAATTTATCGAGTTCACTTAAAGCTCCTGGCAAATCACCACTCTGCAACTTCACCGTCGCACTAAACAGCCCATCACCAGCCATATCAGCCGTCTCTGGTGCCGTAGTTACCTCCAGCTTTAGGCCAGATTTATTGACCAAAGGTACAAAAACACTTGCCAAAATCCCCAAATTAAACCCGGTCTTTACCCGCACCGTCGGATTGATCGTGGAAGCCTCGCTGCCTTTTTCGACATCACCCCGCCCGTGAATTGCTACCAATTCACCTCGATCATTCAACACGCTCCCCCCACTCATTCCTGGCAGAGTCAAATTGGTATACACCAAACCATAGCCATCTTGCAAAGGCTGCCGACTGCTAGCAGTTACTCGGCCTTCGGTGAAGTTAAACAGCGATTTGCTAATGGTTTGGGTGCCTAATGGAAACCCGGCCACGTAGACATAAGAACCTTCGGCGATCGCGTTGGCCTGTCTAATTTTGATAGTGCGATAAGAATGGGTAGTAACCAGTTGCACTAGCGCCAAATCTGCACCGGGCAATATTTTAATCTGCGATCGATCAATTTTATAGCGCCGCCCATCTGGTGCTATGAGCTGATATTTTTGCTCAGGATCTCGCACTACATGAGCAGCAGTTAGCACCGTGTAACCTTGGGCATTTTTGGCAACAAATACGCCAGAACCGATCGAGGTTTCGGTCTGAATGGCCACAGTCACAGCTTTAGAGATTTCGGCAACCTGGCTAGCCGAAAGGCTCCAGCTTGGTGCTGCGCTTGTCCAAGTTAAGGCCGCAGTTATTGGTAGTACCCAGGAAGTTTTCATGTTAGTAGCGCTTGGTTTTCAAGACACCGTAGGTAAGTCCGCTGGCGAGCGTGACCACTGCCAACACTAAAATTATGCCCCCCGGAAAAGATGTAATTACCTTAAAGGCTCTTAGGAAGTAAAGCAGCAGGGTCGCTCCTAAGGCGCTAGTGAAAACGTAGGCTAATCTTTGACTCCAAGACATAGAATGATGGGGCTAAATGGGTGCTATTCCACTCTAGCTTTTAATGGTTCTAAATCTACCCGAGCTTAATCACAAAATCTGCTCGGCGATGGAAATCGGCCTTCTCCCCACCGTGTTGTACAGCCCAATAACTATATTCAGCAGTAGAAGCTTGCATCACTGCGGTAATCGCCATTTCTAACTTAGTATCTGGTGGAAATAGACTAGTGAGATCGATCGATAGATCTAACTGCAACCTCTGCTCATCCTGCTTCACCACAAACGGCAAATAATTAATTGCGGCCTCGTCTTTTAGCCCCTCACGATAGTCAGTCAAATGAAAGACCTGCCAATTACCATTGGGTGCTAAGTTAAACTCCCAGTAATCGGCTTGACCAACGATCGCTATAAAAAACTCTAAGCAAGTAGCCTCCCACAAAGCGAATTTTCGCCCAGGGCTATCAACGGCTGATGGGAATAAGACCTGGGTTAAATCTCCTTGTAGCGCATAATGCACATCTAGTAAGCCCTGCTGATATTCTACAGAGCCATCGATCGACAGCAGCAAATCGTCTGGTTCAAAGGGTTGGAGAGTAAATGATTGTTTCATCGCACGTCCTGGATAATTTTATTAATAGTGTTTTCCTGAGATTCAATGCTCTCCGCCAGCCGAAACTGAATCAACGCCCGCAGCAAATTATGCTCAGGATACTGAGTTTTAAAATAAATATCACCATTCAAATAATCTGTAAAAAAGCGGATGCCTAATTCAAAAGCAATCAACCTCATACAGTCATAAATATAGTCATAGTCCTGATCGACCAAAAAAGCACTGGCCGACTCTAAATACCCCTGAAGCATGGCCTGCCCTAGCTCCGGCTCAAAATGCACCGCTTGCCAATCAGCGGTCTCTTCGCCCAAGGGGTTACAGCCCGATCGCAGACAGTCGCCAATATCATAATGCACCAATCCCGGCTTGACAGTATCTAAATCAATCAAGCTAATACAGTGATTTGTAGTATTGTCGATCAAAAAATTATTGATCTTTGGATCACCGTGAATCGTGCGTAAGGGCAGCTCTCCGGTAGATTTAGCATCTTCTAAAACTGTCGCCCACTCTTGGCGATCGGCAATAAATTTCAGGCAATGAGTGACTTCAGGAGATTTGGGAATAATCTTGGTTTCTTGGGCAAGCAAAAACTCTCGCAAGTAATTGGGAGTAATATGGAATCCCGGCAAAGTGTCCGCCATTTTATCGGTGCTCAAATCGGCCACCGATCGATGGAACAGCCCCAACCCGAAACCTGCTTCGCGGGCATGTTCTATGCTTTGGACAGTATCAAAAGTTTGAGAGTCTTCAATGAAACTAATCGATCGCCAAAATAATTCATCTTCAATATAGCTATCGCTACCATCTCGCGCACTCAGCACCTGGGGCACTTCCCAGCGCCGGGTAGGATGCATCCCGGTATTAGATTGGACATGCTCACTAAAAGCTCGCATGTTTTGCATTACCAAATGGGGCTGACGAAATACCTGGGTATTAATCCGCTGCAAAACAAAGCGCTGAAACTGACCGCCGTTGACATTCACTAAAAATGTATCGTTGATGTTGCCGCTGCCGAAGGGGCTGACGCTGGTAACTGTACCGGTGCCGCTAAATTGACTGGCAATCGACTGTAATCGTTCAGGAGAGAGAGACTTTTGAAGCATGGCAGAGGCACCCAATAGATCATCGATACGAACTGATACAAACCGCCACCAGCATATCAGGATTTTTGTTTTCTCTGCCCTCAGCAATAAAGTTTTGCTAAGCCAGCCCCTTGATCATTTCCAGTTGCTTGGGCAATAAGTCCTTCAGGGCATAGCGATCAAGCACGGTCTGCCGCGCTTTTACCCGCAGTTCGGCCATCCGGGTGGGGTGATCTAAAACTTCGCTGATTCTGTTTGCTACAGCCTTAGGATTAAAGAAATCTACCAACAGACCATTTTCTCCGTCAGTAATCACCTCATGGACGGGCTGGGTATCAGAGCCAAGCACCAAGCAGCCTGTAGACATGGACTCGATCGCCGACCAGGAAAGCACGAAGGGATAAGTGAGATAAACATGCACCGAGGAAGCCTGTATTACTTTCAGATATTGGTTGTAAGGCAGTGAACCGGTGAAGTGAATCCGGGACAGATCTAAGTTAGGAAGCTTATCTAACATCAACTGCTTGAAGGTTTGATTATTAGGCAGCGCCCGACCATAGCAAACCCGCTCAGAACCAACGATCACCGCATGACAGTTAGGGCGTTGTTCTTGTAGGTAAACCAGCGACTCCATAAACTGCGGGAAGCCTCGGTATGGCTCCATGCCTCTGGCCACATAGGTCACAATCTCGTCTACGCTGCTCAGGTCTAAATTGGGAAGTACTAGCTTAGCGACTGGGTCTGGGACAAAGTAATCGGTGTCTACACCATCGTGCATTACCGAGATTTTATCGTGGAACTCTTTGGGAAATTGGTTCTTTTGCCAGTTAGTAGGAGAAAGCCCTCGATCGCAGGAATACAGCTCTACCAAAATCGAAGCATTCTTAATCCGAATCCGCGCCATGTCATCGATGTTGTGAACGCCCTGCTTATCAAAATCCATATCGCTGCCATACATGTTGTAAAACCACTCGAAGTAGCACATCAACGGCGATTGGGGGAAAGCATCTTTCAAAAACAGTGTGGGGCCCCAACCAGAATGGCCACACATTACATCGGGCACAAAGCCTTGCTTCTTGAGCTTTTCCATCAGTACATATACGGCCTGCCCATGTAAGACTGAGTTTTCTAACGGCAACAGATAATGATGAGTATTATTATGCGGATCGCGGCTAGGCTTATAAATTAGCTTTGTGACCCCTGGTATTTGGGGTTCGGCAGCCTTAGTTACAAAGAACACTTGATTAGCCGGGTCTTTGGCCAATTCTTGGATAATATGCCGATATTGAGCTGGGAAGTTGTTGTGCAGAAAGAGGAATCGCATAATTTTATAAAACTTGATTTCTTAGTTGGCGTTCACGAAATGTGGGCGAAGACCAATCGTTGGATTATTCCGTCGATCTATTCATACATGATGGCTAACATGATTGGCAAACCACCAGAGTACTTTAACGGAACTCTTAAAATCTTGGTAGCCAATGCATTCATTTTTAGATCTTCGCCCATGATAGATATCAAGAGCCGATTTTTCTGGTAGGATCGGACTTCTGGCCACCCTGCTCCTGGATTTGTTATGGAAGAGTTTCTCCCGATCGCTTACTTTGAAGGCAAGTTTGTGCCCTTTGGCGAAGCTAATGTGTCGATCGCCACCCATGCTCTGCACTATGGAACTGGCGCTTTTGGCGGTTTGCGTGGTTGGGTAGACGAAGCCCAGCCCGATCGAGCTTTGTTGTTTCGACTCGATCGGCATTGTCAGCGTTTGAGTCACAGTGCCCGCTTCATGCACTATGATTTGCCTCCAGCCAAAATCGAAAGCGCGATGATCGAGTTTATTAAGCAAAATAAACCCACTAAGCCTTTTTATATGCGTCCTTTTGTCTATTCTTCGGGTTTGGGGATTGCGCCGCGTTTGCATGACATTGAGCAGAACTTTTTTATCTATGGTCTGTATTTGGGTGAGTATCTCAGCAAGCCAGAAGGCGTGAGCTGCCGGATGAGTTCTTGGCATCGCCAAGAAGATATCAGCTTGCCACTGCGGGGCAAAATTAGCGGTGCGTACATTACTTCTTCGCTGGCGAAGACTGAAGCCTATAATTCGGGGTTTGATGAGGCAATTTTGCTGAATTCCCAAGGGAAGGTTTCGGAAGCTACTGGCATGAATATTTTTATGGTGCGCAATGGTAAGCTCTATACCCCTGGGGCTGATCAAGATATTTTAGAGGGCATTACCCGCGATAGCATCATCACGGTTGCTAAGGATTTGGGCATTGAGGTGGTAGAAAGACCGATCGATAAGTCGGAGCTGTTTATTGCTGATGAGGTATTTCTTTGTGGCACGGCGGCGAAGGTGTCGATGGTGAGTCGGGTTGAAAATTACCAGATTCCTAATGCTCCTGGTGAAATTACTACCAAAATTAAGGATGCCATGACGGCGATTACCCAAGGTAAGCATGATAGCTACAAAGATTGGGTCAAGACTGTGATTTTTTAACCGGTCTATTTGTTTATCCAAGTTGTGGTAAGCGTTGGATAAGGATTTGGAGATTTTTTGCTATAATTTCTTTATACCTTTGTCAGGAGGGTTACACAAATGACAGCAATAGTTGAGTTGTCCAGTGGTCAAATGATTGATCTGTCAGGATGTTTGGCTTTGAATACATCTGCTGATAGCCAGTATCGGTTATTTTTAAAAGGTTTTCAACAACCGATCAAACTTTCAGAATCTGATGGTTTACAGCTCAAGCAGTTGTTAGAAGAGCGTTCTGCACCACGGGGGTTTGTGGTGCGGAGTGTCGAAGAGCAGCAGCAAATTAATCAGGTCGCAATGGAGAAGCTGCAAGCGATGATTGATCGGCAAGAACAAGGTAAGCCATCGGCTGAAGCGGAAAAGTTCTTCCAAGATTTTCAAAAAATTGTTGATGAACATCGACCAGCCGGTAAAAAGCTGTTTTCAGAATGATTGTTTTTATTGACTCTGGGGTTTTGGGTAAAGAGAAGGACAAGTAACTAATTTTTTGGTCGAGACATGGAATATAATAAAGACATCTAATTCAGCTCTTTATTAATTCTATGGAAATTAGCCTGAACAATATCCATTCTTTGACTGAGTTTAAGCGCAATGCCAATGTTTATGTTGAGCAAGTGCGGAATAGTCTGTCTCCTTTGGTTTTGACGGTTAATGGTGAAGCAGCAGTGATTGTGCAGGATGCCGCTGGTTTTCAGGCAACGATCGATCGGCTGCGTGCGGTGGAGGCCGAGCTACAAGAATTAAAGCTGGCTCAGCTTCGTTCTGATTTGCAAATAGGAGTTGATCAACTCGATCGAGGAGAGGGTACAAGCTATACAGAGGAAACAATGCACGAATTATTTGAGCATGTTAAGCAGCAGGGTCGAGCAGATTTGGGAATAGATCAATGAAAAAGCGGGTGCATTTTGCTCCGGCAGCATTGCAGGATCTACGAGATATCTGGCGTGGATTGGCGGAGTACGGCACGTTGAATTTGGCCGATGCAAAAATAGCAATGTTGCAAAATAAGCTAATGCTATTGTCTCAGTTTCCAGAATCTGGTCGGCAAAGAGAAGAGTTGCCGATCGGGATGCGTAGTTTTCCGGCTGTAGAGTTTATAATTTTTTATCGTGTTTTTGATGACTATATACAGATAGTGAGAGTTCTAAATGGGCGCAGAGATATTGAGAGTATTCTTAAGGAGCCAGAAAATTAAGGATCCATATGTGTTGATAATTGTAGCTCTTGATCAATAAACACAGTGAAAGGGAGAAATTTTCGGGAATCAACGGGCAGATTGCCATCTCCTTTAAAATAGGCAAGATTATCGCCCATCAGCGCTTGCCACTGTGCTTGAGTAACTAAGTTTTGTCCCAAATAAAACTTTGGCACCCGTACCCGACGCTGTGGCCTTTCATTTTCAGAACTACCTTCTTCAGAGCTGGGTGATCCCATCAAAAACTCACCAGCAGGTATTTCGACCATGGCTAACTGCACGCCACCACCGAGGTCTTCTATGAATCGATTGACATGAGTAACTTGTGGTCTATCAATAATTTTTCCTTGAGCATTCAACTTCACTGTCTCAAAATCAAAAGGTTTCAGCAGCGGTTTATTTGGCTCCTGAGGTTCACGGACAGACTGAACTGGGGTAGCAATAATTTGAGGCTTGGGCGGTGATGGAGTTGGGGTTTCAGTAGAGACATGGGTTAATTGGGTGATCGATCGACGCAGTCCTCTCACCACATCAGTAAAAGCTTCATCAATATCTGACCAACCTTTAATCGCTTTGCCATCAGTCGGTAATACTTGCAACTTACCAAAACCGGTATTCTGCCAAATCACCGGGATTACACAAGCTTCTTTGCTTTCATGGCGTTCCAAAGCCCGCTTCAATTCACGACTGTAACAATAATCTGATGCCAAGAAGTCAGAGCTAATCAGCAGCAATATGATCTGAGCCGATTCTAAATAGCTCAACGCCTTAATGTTGAGGAATATGTCCAGCAAAGAATTGATCGAGCTATCCAACAAGAAAAGCAAGCAATCATTGTAGAGCAAGCAGAAGAACGGAGAATCCTTCTGGCTTTGTCGCAAGTTTACATTGAATGGGAAAATCAAGCCAAGCAACGTGGTATCGAACAAGAGCGCCGATCGGTCATCGAAAACCTGATGCAACTCCGCTTTGGTTCAATCGATTAAGATCTTCGAGCCATCATCACGCAATGGATGAACCTCGATAAGACAGAACATACTCGTTTGATTCTGCAACTAGCTCAGCTCTCCCAAAGCAGAACTAGTTTAATACTTTAAGAGTTAACCAGATATTTTGAGTTCAAAAATATTTTTGAGGGTAAACTAAACTTGTTAGCCAGAGCCTGAGATTGTTGAAAATCAATTGGCTGTAATCCGGCTAAAACTCTATTTAATACTTCATTAGAGCCAAAGATACTAATCAGTTCTGCTGTGTCTGTCTCACTA
The DNA here is from genome assembly GCA_043721015.1 of Synechococcales cyanobacterium. Classification (GTDB taxonomy): domain Bacteria; phylum Cyanobacteriota; class Cyanobacteriia; order Cyanobacteriales; family Chamaesiphonaceae; genus JAAFHZ01. The sequence goes on from JAYSRP010000086.1 coordinate 8,355, forward strand.
GATTCAATGATGTGAATCAGTAGTTCAGCAGGGGAAGGTTCTTCGATCGGGTAGTGCTGAGCTTCATAAGATTCTACTAGCATTGCAACCAAATCATATAACGCTGATTCTTCAGGGGTTGGGTTTCGATTGAAGGTTAGGCGTTCAGCTACAGCCAAAAATTGTTCATATTCTTCTTCAGTTTCAATTACTTTTGGTGTTACTTCAGCAACTAGCTGGCTGTAAACTTTTAGGTCAATAGTTTGGGTCATTTTTCCAAAAATCCTTATCGTATTCAGCATGGGTTAGAAAATATTTAAAATAGATTCTTTGTTTCACATAATGAATTCCTACGATTAAACGATAGTTATTACCTTTGATGTTGAAGACCGTAAAATTTCCTACGGCTTCAGCGCTACGATAAATCTTGCATACGTCTTCTAAGCTATGCCATTCAGCATTTTTCGCTACCATATGCCAAGCCTCTATGGCTTTTTTCGCGTTAGGGTATTGATAAGCCTCCTGTCGTAAATTTTTGATCGCAATTAGGCGCATATTATACACTTTAGCTTATCTTGATATTCCACTACTTGGATTGATAGTTTTATCCAAACCATCATTCCGCAATATCTTTGAATTATGGAGGAGGCAGAACAGAGAAAATTGATAGAGCAATATCTGGAAAAGCCAGAGGCGAAACCGTCTGAAATTCGTTTAAAACAAGATGGCTAGCATAGCCAGTCGGTGTAGCATCACGAAATACATGGACTTGGCGATGAGGAATATCGATCACCCAATAATCAGCAATACCGGCCTGAGCATAGATCTTATCCTTGATTTCGCAATCTTGTTTCAAAGTAGAATCAGCGACTTCTACCACCAAATATATATCTTGGGGCTGAGGATGCTGCTCCACATAGTTCAAAGCAGTTCCTTTGACAATTGCCAAGTCTGGCTCCGGCTCTGAAGAATTATCTAAATGAATAGGGTCTTGGGTGCTCAGAAAAGCCGATCGAGTACCCAACAGAGCCTCTAACTCACTGGCCAGTAACCTTAATGTGAGGACATGTGGAGTTCCTTTAGCGACCATAAGTACAATTTGCCCAGCAATTAGTTCGGTTCGTTCAGCAGCATCTAAAATCCCCAACTCCGACATGCGATAGTATTCCTGGACAGTCCAAGACTTAAGCTGCATGATTGTAGAAAATCCATCTACTGCAGCTTTTACCGATGAGATATCCAAATCACTAGCACTAATCGTAACTGGCGCTGTAGTCATATTAATAAACTTGCCTCTTTGATCGAAATCTCAGAAATATTTTGACCCACCTAAATCATAAATGCTAATGCACCCGCTGAAGAAACATCGATAGCTTTGCTTGCACCTACGGCGATAGCTTCGCTTACACCTACGGCGATCGGCTAAGATCTGAAAATTGCCCATGGATCTGCCAATGATTGCCACCGCCGAATTCAAAATTTGTTTTGCCCCGATCGAACTCCAAACAGTCTACGACTTAGCCGATAACGGGGCTAACGGAGCAGTGGTCGTAATGAGTGGCATGGTACGCAACCAAACCGAGGGGCGACCAGTAGAATATTTAGAATATCAAGCCTACGAACCAATGGCTTTGAGAGTATTTGAACAGATTGCCAAGGAAGTTAGCCAAAAATGGCCGATCGTCACCCGCACCATTATTCACCACCGGGTCGGTAAACTGCGCGTCGGCGAAATCAGCGTGCTCATCGCCATCGGCGCACCCCACCGAGGCGAAGCCTTCGCCGCCTGCCAATACACGATCGACACCCTCAAACACCAAGCCCCCATCTGGAAAAAAGAGCACTGGAGCGACGGCAGCAGTAGCTGGGTGAGCATCGGAGCCTGCGAAGAACAGCACCAGCCATGAAGCAACTGCCCGGAAAAATCGCTAAACCATGGCTGATCTGGATGATCTTGCTCCTGATTGGATTAGGAGTAATTGATCGATCGATCGCCACCCTCCAAATTGACCAATGGTGGTTTAGCTCGATCGGATACGCCCAAAACTGGCAACGTCAAATCCAATCCCAGGTTTGGCTCGCAATTCTGGGGAGTAGCTTGTCTGGCCTATGGCTGGTAGCTAATTATATCTACAGCAAACGCTGGCAGTCCGAGAACCCGATACTTTCCCTAAAAGTACCACTAGCAGCATCGCCTTTGGCAGATAAACAACCACCACCTTCGCGGCTGGTAATCTTACTGGTCTTGTCGATCGCCACCGGTATTCTAACTGCTACAGCCACCCTCTATCCTCTCTGGGCAACCTGGCCACTCCCTAAAATTCTCTGGCTGTGGCCAGCCGTGATAATTTGTTGCTCGATCGCCACTATTCTCCGACCACTACCAGTCATTGCCCCCTTAATTGTTGCTACTAGTACTAGTTGGGGGTATTTCTGGGCAAACCATTGGCAGCAGGTTTTACCTGCTTTTGCTGCCACTCCTTTTCGGCAACAGGAACCTGTATTCGATCGAGATATTAGCTTCTATATTTTCCAGCTTCCCCTCCAAGAACTAGTCGATCAATTTTTCTTGAGCCTTTCCCTCGCTGCCCTAGCCATTACCACTCTCATCTATCTGCGCCCCCACATTAGCGATGGCTGGATTGGTAAACTGCCGCCTCATCAACACCGTCATCTGGCTTTTTTGGCTGGTATGGTGGCTTGGTCGATCGCCAATCACTTTTCTTTGGCACGCTATCAACTACTCTATTCCCAGCGCGGCGTAGTGTATGGAGCGGGCTATGCCGATTTATGGGGATATTTGCCAATCTATAACCTGTTGCTGGCCGTCAACTGCATCATCGGAATTAGCTGTTGGCTGTGGGCTGTGGGCATCTGGCGATTAACAGCAAAACTAGCCGGTTTTTGGAAAATTCCCCGGCGGTTTTGGCTACCGTTGCTGGGTATTATTTTACTAATAATTATTCTGCCGCTGCTGATTCAGCGGAGCGTTGTTTCGCCGAACGAACTAGCGATCGAAAAACCATATATTCAGCGCAACATCGCCTTTACTCGCCAAGCCTTCGCTCTGGATCAAATTGATATTCAAACCTTCGACCCTAGCGGCAACCTGACTGCCCAAGATATTGCCAACAACCAAGCCACCATCAAAAACATTCGGCTGTGGGATGCTCGTCCTTTGCTTCAGAGCAATCGCCAGCTCCAGCAAATTCGCCCCTATTATAAGTTTGCTAATGCCGACATTGATCGCTACCCCATCAACAAAGACTTACAACAGGTGATTCTTTCTGCCCGCGAAATTGATGGTCAAAGCCTCACCGAAAAAGCCCAAACCTGGATCAACCGCCACCTAGTCTACACTCATGGCTACGGTTTCACCGTCAGCCCCGTCAACCGTGCAGCTCCGGGCGGACTCCCAGATTATTTGGTCAAAGACATTGGCAACAGCAAGCTGCCAGTGCCTGCACCAGCAATTTCGGTGGCCGAACCGCGAATTTACTATGGTGAAATCACCAATGACTACACTTTTGCTCCATCTGTAGTACCAGAATTAGACTATCCCCAAGGCAGTGATAATACTTACAATTCTTACAGCGGCCAAGGTGGAATCACCATGGATGGCTGGTGGAAACGCTGGATTGGAGCGCGTTATCTCCAAGACTGGGAAGTATTATTCACCAAAAACTTCACCTCCAAAACCCAGCTTTTGTTACATAGATCCATTGTCGATCGAGTTCAAAAGCTCTCTCCCTGGCTACTTTTAGACCAAGACCCCTATTTGGCGATAGCCAAATCGCCCCAGACAGAGACCAATCACCTGTATTGGATTCTAGATGGATATACTACTAGTAGTCATTATCCATATTCGGATCCTGGCAAAGGACAATTTAACTACATTCGTAATTCAGTAAAAGTATCGATCGATGCCTACGATGGCAGTACTCAGTTTTATGTCAGTGACCAGCAAGATCCAATTCTACAAACCTGGCGCAAAATTCTTCCAGATATGTGGCAGCCCTTGAAGAATATGCCTACCAGCCTGCGCGCCCATCTGCGCTATCCTACCGATCTATTTCAAATCCAGTCTGATCGACTGCTCACTTACCACATGCAGGATCCGCAGGTTTTCTATAACCGGGAAGACCTCTGGCAAATACCTCAGGAAATTTACGGAGGTAAATCGCAAGCTGTTCAGCCATACTATGTAATTACCAAACTGCCTACTGCCGCCGATGAAGAGTTTTTATTACTCTCGCCTTTTACCCCCAATCAACGAACTAATTTAATTGCCTGGTTAGCAGCGCGGTCAGATGGGGAACAATATGGGAAGCTATTGCTTTACCAATTTCCTAAACAGCAGCTAGTCTATGGCACCGAACAAATTGAGTCACTGATCGATCAAGACCCAGCGATCTCACAGCAAATCGGGCTGTGGAACCGTCAGGGAATGAGCGCTGTCAAAGGCAATCTGCTAGTGATTCCCATCGAACGTTCGTTGCTATATGTGGAACCCCTGTATTTGGAAGCCCAACAAAATTCTCTACCTACCCTAGGACGAGTGATTGTGGTCTACCGCGATCGGATTAGTATGGCCGAGACTCTTAACCAAGCTCTGCAAAATATCTTTCCGGCTGCTTCTAAATCTTAAAATTCCAAATCTTCAATTGTGCTCAATCTTAACAGTCTGCTATTAATTCTCCTGCCAATACCCAGCTCGTATGAACATCATTAATCGGGATATATTCGACCAAATAGTAGCCTATTTAGAGCATCATGATGATTCATTAAAAATCAAAAAAATGCTTTACTGTCTATGTACTGGACGCTGGGAACGCAACAAAGATTTTTTAGACTCAATTAATTGTTATCATTTTGCTGAGTATGTAGTCAAAGAAATTGATACTCACCAACAGCTCAAAGAAAAGCTGTTTACGCTGCTAAAAAGTGTAAATAAGCCCCAAGAATATGTGAGTATTGCTAAAATTATTTATAGTGCTTTAGGCCAAATTTATCCTGATTTTCATCGGTTGTATTCCAATGATTTAGGCGCACAGCAACTGCGGGTAACACAGCCAGAACCTGCGGCTGAAGTCAAATCAATGGCGATCAAATTTGATGCCTTTGAGCTGCGCCAAAAAGTCATGAGCTACTCGAACCCCTTACGGGTCAAGACTATGCTGCACATGATTCTGCACCCCGAAGAGTTTTTGGATCCCCGCAAAATCAATCAACATCTTTTAGATGCACTGCTAACTGAATTTATTAATAAGTATCCTCGAATTCAGGAAGTGGAAGAACTGCTCAGTGAAGCAGTTGAACTATTAGATGATGTAGAAGAATATGGTAAAGCTGCTACTGGCTTAATTCAGTCTTTAATGACGGTATACAGTGTTTCTACTAAACCCATTGGCATGGCCTTGGCTTAGTCCGCACTTTTTTCGGTGGTGCGATTATTGTGCTGCGTCACCCATTCTTGTACCACCAAAGTCAATAAGCCCAACAAAGCTAGCAGCAGTGCTGCTGCAAAGGCCGCTTGGGTTTGATATTGCTTGTAGGCATCTTCTACATATAAAGACAGAGTTTGGGTTTTACGGGCAATGTTACCCGAAACCACTGATACTGCTCCAAATTCTCCCAAAGCTCTAGCGTTGGTGAGAATAATGCCATAGAGTAAACCCCAACGCAGATTCGGTAAGGTCACTCGCCAGAAAATCTGCCATTCGTTAGCTCCCAGAGTGCGGGCAGCTTCTTCTTGTTCGGTGCCAATTTCTTCCAAAACTGGAATTACTTCTTTGGCAATAAAAGGCAGAGTGGTAAAAGCCGTAGCCAAAATTATTCCTGGCCAAGCGAAGATAATCTGAATACCGATCGCCTGAAAAAATCCCCCTAACCAGCCACGATTGCCGTAGAGCAAAATCATCATCAGCCCGACCACTACTGGCGAGATCGAAAAAGGCAGATCCAACAGAGTAATCAAAAATGTCCGCCCCGGAAACCGGTGGCGGGCAATGACCCAGGCCGCAGAGAGGCCAAAGATAATGTTGATTGGTAACACCAGCAGGGCGATCGCCAGGGTCAAACCCAGAGCATGTAAAAACTCCGGGTTACTGTAGGCCGTAGCTAAACCACCCAGGCCACCCCTAAAGGCTTGAATCACCACGTTGCTGGCTGGAATCAGGATGATTAGGGCTAAGTAGCCAATAGCGATCCCAATAATCCAGCCCTGATAGCGAGAAGTGCGCTGCATTAGATATCTAGCTCAGACATATCGAGTTTGGAGCCATAGGTTTCAATAAATTCCCGACGGGGAGCTACTCGATCGCCCATGAGGATAGTAAAGATCCGATCGGCTTCGGCGGCATCTTGAATTTCGATCCGCTTCATTGATCGAGTCTCGGGGTTCATGGTGGTATCCCAAAGCTGTTGGGGCATCATTTCTCCTAAGCCTTTAAAACGCTGAATGGTGTAGTTAGCGTTGGCTGGGAAGGTAGCAATTTGAGTTTTTAGTTCTTTCTCGCTGTAGCAGTAGAAGTGGTTTTTACCCCGCTCTAGCTTATATAGAGGTGGACAGGCAATGTAGACAAATCCCTGATCGATCAAGTCACGCTGATAGCGATAGAAGAAGGTTAGTAACAAAGTACGAATGTGGGCACCATCTACGTCCGCATCGGTCATCAGGCAGACTCGGTGATAGCGCAGGTTGGCGATGTTGAATTCTTCGCCTTTTACTCCGAGTCCTAAAGCGGCAATCAAAGACTGGACTTCGTTGTTTTTGTAGATCCTGGCATCATCGGTTTTTTCGATGTTCAAAATTTTACCCCGCAGCGGCAAAATTGCTTGGGTACGTCGATCGCGCCCTTGTTTGGCACTGTTATGAACAAATACACCACTGGCTAACGCGAAGTTATGGGTATGAGGAACTTCAATATCATAGACATCGAATCTTTGATTTACTTTGCTTACTGATGCAATGTGACATTCCTGTTGACCAACAAGTTTCTGCGATATGGGCATCAGAGAATGCTTAGCAGTTAGCTGTGCAGCAGGTTTATAGCTACCATCGCGCAACATGAATCTATGATTCGGAGTACAAATAATTTGCTCTCCGTTGTCCAATGTCACCTTAACTACCTGAGCTTGATGCTTGGTAATTCGAGGATGCAAGATTTTTTCGATGCCAACAGTACCATTGTCACGAATGGTGTAGCAGAAGTGCTCCTGATCAGCACTTTGCTCCTCAATGATTTCCTTAAAGCTGATATTACGACCATCAGCCAACGAGACCAGAGTGTCACCATGAAAACAACCACCCGCAGAATCTCCTTCCACGATGAAGATCTCCGATTCGCTGGGGTCTTTAGAACTACAGTCGGCCAACTTACCGGGTAGTGGCGAAGATTCCAGCACCGATTTACGACGGACTAAGTCTCGCGCTCTGCGGGCAGCTTCTGCCGCGTTGAATGCTTGGAGAGCCTTCTCTAAAATAGAGTCGGCGATATGTGGCCGGAACTCCAAAAACTCAGTGAGAGTTTCGCCCACAATTGTTTCGACAATACCGCGCACTTCGGAGTTGCCTAGCTTGGTCTTGGTCTGCCCCTCAAACTCCGGGTTAGGCACCTTCACCGAGACGATCGCCGTCAAACCTTCCCGAATATTTTCTCCACCCAAATTAGCATCACCCTCTTTCAGCTTCTTGCGCTTGCGCCCGATCGAATTAATTGTCCGAGTCAACACCGCCTTCAGACCTTCTAAGTGAGTACCGCCTTCTTTGGTCTTAATATTGTTGGCAAAGCCCAGTAAATTATCGGTATAAGCATCCGAACACCATTGCAGTGCCACTTCTACCTGCACCTTATTTTTCTCACCTTGCACATAGATAATTTCTTCGTGCAGAGCCTGCTTGTCTTCGTTGATGTGGCTAATATATTCTTTGATGCCACCTTCGTATAGATAGGTTTCATTGCGAGGCGTATATCCTTCACCAGTACGCAAATCGGCAAAGGAAATCTTAATGCCAGCATTTAGATAGGCCAATTCACGAAAGCGAATGGTCAAAATATCGTAATCAAACTCAATACCATGAGTGAAGATGGTGGTATCGGGCATAAAAGTTACCGACGTGCCAGTGCGATCGGCTTTATCCGTAGGCACTGTCACCAATCCACCTACCGGAATACCCTTGGCAAACTTTTGGGTGTACATGTTCTGCTCCCGCCAAACATTCACCTCTAAATCAGCAGATAGAGCGTTTACTACCGAAACCCCTACCCCGTGCAGACCACCAGATACTGAATAACCACCATCACCAAACTTGCCTCCGGCGTGCAGCACAGTCAAAACTGTTTCCAGAGTGGTTTTACCAGTCTGAGGGTGAATTTCGGTAGGAATCCCCCGGCCATCGTCTACCACCGTGATCGAGCCGTCGGCGTTGATCGAAGCTTCAATATTTTTGCAATATCCCGCCAGGGCTTCATCGATCGAGTTGTCCACAACCTCGTATACTAAGTGGTGCAGACCCAACGACGTGGTGTTACCAATGTACATGCCCGGTCGCACGCGCACTGCCTCAAGCCCTTCTAGGACTCTAATTTGGCTGCTGCCATATTCGCCGGTCATTACATCAAAATCTTCGGACATGGGGCTAACTCTCCAATAATGAACTTTCAGCCGTGCTAAATCAGCAAAAGGTAATATCTCATCAAAATCATATCACAGAAGGGTCATAGACGCATTTAGACTGCTTAGAGAATATTTTTCAATCCACATAGGAATCTAGATTTTGCTTTCCGCTCCTGCTCTGATTGTGATCTGCGGTGCTACCGCTACTGGTAAAACTGGGCTGGCAATTAAGCTGGCACAGCATTTAAACAGTGTGATCTTAAGCGCCGATTCGCGTCAGGTCTACCGGGAAATGGATGTTGCCACGGCCAAGCCCACGGCAGCCGAGCAGAGTGTAGTACCGCATTACTTCGTTAATACACATGAACCAACTGATATGCTCACTGTAGCAGAGTATCAGACCAATGTACAAAATTCAATCCATTCTTTCCATCAAAAAGGTATTTCGCCCCTGTTGGTGGGTGGTACTGGTCTATATATAAAGT
>JAYSRP010000087.1:0-6715 GCA_043721015.1 Synechococcales cyanobacterium
GTATGGCGTTCGTGGCGAAACAGATGGGGGATAAAGACTTTTTCCATGGTTTTGCTCAGGGCGATTTCAGCTCTACTACCAACCGTCGATCGTCATCCAATCCTCGACTGGTGGTGGTCAAGTCAGGATAGTCGCCAGAAGCTTCAATAAAGCTGTGCAGCTCCCGGCGCGCCGCCCCCGATAGTGGAGGCATTTCGTATTCGGTGCCAGTGTTGCGCACATGCTCAGCGGCTCGATCAGCGATGATTTTTAGCTCCGAAGATCTTTTTTGCCGATAGCCATCTAGCTCCACTACAATGGCGGGCTTGGCTTCTCCAGCAAAAGCTTCGTTGGCTAAATACTGCAAGCCGTCCAAGGCAGCACCATCGGTGCCGATTAAGGTGGTAACTTGCCCTGGTGTCAGGGCTGGGGAGTCGATCACTAGCCACTGCTGACCATCGATCGACTGGTTATCTACGCCGACAGAGAAGCCAGCTAGATCTAAGACTTCTTCTAACCATTGCTTAGCGGCGATGCTCATGAATCGGTAGCCTTTTTCTTGGATTTTTTGCTTTTTTCAAAAGGCAGGTCTTCGCGGCCTTCTTTGGCTTTTTTCTCTTTTTCTTGAGAGTCTACAATCTTTTGCAGGTCTGCTGGCAGCGGCTCCTTAGAAATAATGTAGGTCTGGACAGTCTGAAAGACGTTCCCAATGACCATATACATCAAAACTCCGGCTGGCAAAGGAAAAAACAAGAACATTCCCGAGAAAATAATCGGAGTGAATTTGTTGACAGCCTGTTGGCTAGCGTCTTTTTCGGGGTTGTCAGAACCGGCTGGGTCGGGCTTTGGTCCGGTGAGAGTCTGGCTGACGTATAAGCTCAGACCAAAGAAAATAATCATTCCCAACACGTCCCAATGGATGGTGCCGTCAGGGTCTCTGGCTCCTACGTGACCAAGGGCATCAATAAACAAAAATCCGGTATCGGCGGCAATTCCTTGGACGGTGCCTTTGATAGTGGCTTCACCGGCGGCGAGGGCTTCGATCGAACCGTCGGCAGAGATTTTAACTTTGTCTTCACCCTTGGCCACAGTCCAAGTCGGGGCAATTTTGGTGCCGGGATACTGAGTCAAGACTTCAGACAAAGCTTTGCCGTCAACTGTCTGAAAAGTGACTTTGGCCGATTGGCCTTCACCTAGCACGTTGCCGTTAGCAATGTCGGCGACTACTGGGGCATGGAAGTTATCGCTAAAGTAAATGCTATGAGGCTCGCTGTTAAACGGCTGGGGCTGAATCTGAGCAATTTGGTCTTTGGGCACCACGTTTACGTTAACGCTGTAATCGATGTTGGAGAATGGCGATCCCCGGAGGGTGGCAAACAAGGCAAACAACACCGGCATTTGAAATACCAACGGTAAACAGCCGCTCAATGGGTTGCCAAACTCTTTGTAGATGGCACTCATTTCTTCTTGCTGTTTAGGCGGGTCGTTTTTGTACTTTTCTTGTATTTCTTTCACCCGTTTTTGCATGAGGGGTTGGGAGATACGAGTACGGCGCATACTGCGGGTTGATCCAGCAGTGAGCGGGTAGAGCGCAAAACGAATTACGACGGTGAGAGCGACGATCGCCAAACCATAGTTGGGCACAATTCCATAGAAAAAATCTAGGATTGGCAACATGACGTTGTTGGAAATAAACCCGATACCAAAGTCCATTAGTCAGTCCGCTGTAAAGGAAAAAGGGGATACCACAACGATCGGACTGGTCGTGGTCACAGTCATATTTAGCCTGCTGGTCTAAGCAGCATCAACTTGGGCGGCCTTGGCGGCAACAGATTTGAAAGGTTCACCAGTTTTGGACTGGACTCTTTCGTTGATGTATTCAAACATCTCGACGTACTTGGGAACGGCGCGCATTTCTAAGCGGCTACCGTCTTGCAGTACCAAAACCATGTCACCCCAAAGGCCAAGACCCCGAGGGATTTTAGTAGCATCAGCGATATCTGCATAAATAATATCAGTACGATCGCGCCCCATCCAGCCACCGACTACCGAAACCCGTCGATCGGTAATTTTGTAGCGCACCCAGAGTGCTCTGGTTACGGCAGCGATCGAAAAGGGAATGAAAACAACAAAAAATCCGAGCAGTAGATTAAATATCAAATCGCCGATGTGTGGACCGCCTTCATAGAAGGTTGTTTCCTTGATGCCCATTCATTACCTCGAGTGTTAGCAATAATTTCTCTAATTCTCGCAAAATTTCGTCATAATCACATCCAATGATGCTCGGTTTGCAGGTGATTACCACCATTTTTCCGGGCAAAATTCGGCTGATAGATTGTCGCAGAGCGCCTTTGATGCGTCTTTTGATCAAGTTTCGCACTACCGCTTTTTTGCTGACTTTTTTGCCGATCGAGATTCCGAAGCAGGAAGCATCGAGATGTCGGGTAGCAGAGCCATCTAAAGAACGGGGTCTAGGCAGGACTGTGACTGACAGGTGTGTACCTGTCCGCCGCCGACCTTTTTGATAGACTTGCTGAAAATCTTGTCTGCGTCGCAGCCGATAGGTTTTCGGCAAGGACATGGCTTATACCGACAGGCGACGACGGCCTCTGGCACGGCGGGCTTTAATCACGTTTTGGCCGGTGTGGCTACGCATCCGCGCTCTAAAGCCGGAGGTTCTTTTTTGTTTGCGGTTGGTGCCGCGCAGGGTACGCTTGGTCATGGTACGTTCAATTTTTACAAGTGGGGATGTTGTCGCCGAAAAGCCACAATTCTTTAGCTTAGCAGGTAGTAAGGCTTTTTTGGCAAAATCCTCAAGAGATAATTTGGATTTGGGAACCAGATGCAGTTTTACTGACTTCGATGCGGGTTTGGAAAGCCTCTTTAAATTGGGGCATATGAGTTACCGCCAACACACAGGCAAAATCATTAGATATCGCATTAATCGCCGCAATCAATCGATCGCAGCCCTCCCGATCTTGAGTGCCAAAGCCTTCATCAATTACCAGCATCTGCAACGGTGTCCCGGCTCGTTGAGACAGTAACTTTGCCAGCGCCAACCGAATCGAAAAATTAATCCGAAACGCCTCGCCGCCAGAATAGTTTTCATAGGGTCTGGTGCCATTGGCATCACCGATCGAGATTTCTAAAGTGTCAATCAGCTTGGCATTTTTCAAAGATTCTTTCTTAGATTTTGTTGCTTTTTTAGTGTGTTTTTGAGTAATGAATTGAATATGGAATTGGTTATTGCTTAAGCGCGAGAGAATATGATTGGCTTCTACCTCCACCTGAGGCAGCACGTTTTCGACAATTAATGCCTGAATGCCGTTTTTACCAAAGGCTTTAGTAAGTTCGTCATAGACTAACTGCTGTTGCTTGGCAGCAGCTAATTTTTCTCGCTCATCGCTCAAGTTAGCCTGAATTTGCTGGAGCTGCTGGAGCTTCTCGGTAATTTGTCCCAGGTCAGATAGCTGCCGATCAATCTGCTGCCGACGCGACCCTACCTGCTGCTCTAGTTCCTGAATCTTCTGTGAGCCATCCGGTAAAGCTGTTAATTGATCTCGAATTCCTGCGCAGTCCATAATTACCTGCTGTTGACTCAGGAGTTTCTGCTGTTGGGTGGTCTGTAGCTCGATTAGTCTGGCAACTATTTGAGGATGTTGGGTAATGGCCTGCTGCCACTGTTGGTATTGCAGCCGACAGTCTTCAGTCGATCGCAGTGATGCCTGCACTAGCCGCTGCTGCTCAGGATCGTAGCCCACCCCAGTAATCTGATCTTGGATTTGTTGCCGAGCCTGCTGTAGTTGTTGGGTGGTAGTAATTGCAGTTAGTCGATCGGCTTGCAACTGAGTCTCTATTTGTACTTGCTGTTGCAATAACTGTTTAAGCTTAACCTCCGCTTTTTGCAGATCCCCATGTTTGATCTCCGCCCACCGGTAGCGATCGACTTCACTCTGTGCCAAAGCCCGATTTTTGTCGTCATAGCCCAGCTCTGCCAGCATTTTATCTAGCTCTTGGAGTTCACTGATAAAATCGACAGCATAGTGCCGATGTTCGATCGACTCCAATAAGTTACCCTGCTCGGCTTGCAATTGAGCTAATCGATCTGCCGCATTTACCAATGCCGCCAAAGTAGAGCTAATCCGACCTTTCTCTTCGCGGAGCTGCTCATAGCCCGCCAGCTCGGCCTTAATATCTTTGAATTCTTGACGCAGTTTTTCTAATTCTCGGTTAGTAGCGATTTCCGCCGCTTGGCAATCATCAATCTGTTCCCTCAAAGCCGCCTGATCGGCAGTATTACTGGCCAAAAAATGATCCCAGTGCTCACCATTTAGCGGATGCTGACAAAGCGGACAGTCTTCATCGGCACTCAATGTCTCTAGCTTCTTAGCTAGCTCTTGCTGACGGAATACATAGCCCTGGTGCTGAGCCTGTAAACCAGCTAAGCGACTTTTAGATTCTTGGCCTTTATCTTGGACTCGTTCTTGATAGTTGCGGCGGTTGTCCAGCAAAGTTATTTTGGCTTTGATCGACTGTAGCTGTATGGCCAACTGCTCTCGCGCCGCCAACTGCTGCTCAATTTGCTGAATATTATTGGTGGTTTGCTCTAGTCTGGCTTCTTCTTGAGCCATCATTTTGTCGATATGGCTCTGAATTTCTTGACGGCGTTTGCTCAAGCCACTACTTTGTTGGTACAGATCGTCGAGCTGGCGCAGATGCTGGCGATGTTCTTGTAATAAGGCCAAGTTGCGATCGACCTCTGGAGCCGCAGCTAACTGTTCTTGCAGTTCCTGCTGACGCTGCTGAATTGTAGTTAACTCATTTTCTAGCTTAGCCAGGGCAATTTGAGTCTGGCGATCCGATCGCTCGATGTGAATTTCTTGGGCTTGGAGCTGGCTTTGAAGCTGCTGATGCTGATGGGCTTTTTCTTCCCAGCTATTAGCGGCGCTGGCCAGGGCTTGATATTGACTGTAGGCGGCCTGGATTTCGGTGCCTCGATCGAGCAATTTACCTAAGACATCAGCAGCAACCTGACTACGGGCAACATCTTGGCGAATTTGTTCCAGATCTGTCCCTAATTCTCGCTGGCGCTGTTCTGACCACTGGATTTGTTGCTGGTAGGTGATACGCTGTTGCGCGGTGGTTTTAAGGGTTTCTAAAAGCTGTCGATCGGTCTGTTCTACGGCCTGTAACAAATCAATTTGCTCTTGAGCAATGGCCATATCTGCGGTGAGAGTAGGGATAGCGGTGATCCTTTCTAAATCTCGCTCACACTGTTGTTCGATGGCAGTAACTTGGGCTTTGTAGGCAGCAGCGACTTTTTTGGCTTGATCAGAGAGCACTTCGTATTGGTCAAGCTTCAGCAGATCAGCAAGGATTTGTTTGCGTTCGCTGGGCTTTTTCATCATGAACTCATCGGCTTTGCCTTGGCGCAGATAAGCGGAGTTGGTGAAGGTGTCGTAGTCGATTTTGAGATATTGGTCGATTAGTTTTTGGGTGTCTTTGATCCCTTTTTGGGTGAGTGATTTAAAGTCTCGATCGGCCATCACCTGCAATTCCAAGGTGCCGGGGCCGCTGCGCTGCCGACTGCGGATCACTCGGTAGATATCGCCGTGAAGCTGAAAGGTGAAGTCTACCCGCATATCGATCGCCCCATTACTGATCGCATCTTCTTCGCTAGCCGCGCGACTTTTGCCCCAAATTGACCAGGTGATCGCTTCGAGTAAGGACGATTTTCCGGCTCCGTTGGCTCCACAAATGCAGGCGGTGTGAAGTCCCGAGAAGTCTACGCTGGCTTCGCGGTAGCTAAGGAAGTTTTTGAGGGTGAGCTGGAGGGGAATCATGAAGAGTATCTAGGACAAAGTATTTATGTACTTGCTGCCTATGATAAACTACTTTCGATCGCTGTGGCACGGAGGTATAGATTACTTACTAGATAAAAATATCTAGTAAGTAATTTGATAGGCATTTAGCAGACTGCCTTTGGACACGGTTGGAATCCTTGTTAATTTTACGAACAGCTAAAAAAATCTCCATCTAAGTGTTTCTACGATTATCGATCGACTTTACCCCCAGCTATAATCGCAATAGGTCAAACAAGACCAGAAATGAGTATAAGTTGAGTGGTTAGACTAGATAGAGATTGTGAATATCGACAAAAAGTAGTGTGATGATATGGTTGAAAATGCTTCGTTTTTACACAATGTATAAAAACGAAGCATTTTTATTGACTACTTACCAAAACCTTTGCCAGCAGTAGTTCTTGGTATAGATAAACAACCTTCTAACTGTTTGCGAATCTTTGCTGAATCGAGATTTTGACCGATTAAAACTAGCTTGTTTGAAGGTAGATCTTTCCATTCTTGATCATCGATCGAAAAGCGTTTGCCGCAGAGATGGAATATATGACAATTGGGGCTTTCGCTGAACCACAGCAGACCTTTTGCTCGAAAAACTCCTTCATCTAAATGGTTATCTAAAAAGTCTTGAAATTTCTTTAACGAGAAAGGTCGATCGCTTTGGAAGGACAGAGAAGTAAACCCATCTTGAGCTAGATGGTCAGAGTGGCGATGATCTTGGTGGGCTTCCTGACTCTCATGGTCGTGATCATCGTGTTCACATTTGCCGTGGTCATGGTCACAGGCGGAGTGATCATCATGATTGTGAGCTGTATGGTCGTGGTTATGGGCTTTATGTTCATGACCGTCATGGCTATGATCATGTGAGTGGTCATGAT
>JAYSRP010000088.1:0-6703 GCA_043721015.1 Synechococcales cyanobacterium
GTGAGTTCTAACTTTCAGAGATGATATCCCGCCTCCCATCGCGTTTTAAGATGGGCGAAATAATTATTGCTTGTCCTGGGGTTAGCCAGCCTACTATTCGGTGTGTTTTGGATGATCTTCGTGAATCTGGTCAGATTCGCTGCATTCAGAAAGGCAAGAATGCCGAGTGGGAAAAGCTCAATGCTTTTCCTGAGCAAACGTGATCACATCAATGATCACATTGATTCGCCTCAGGCGATGGTAGCAATTATCTCTCAAATGCCCACACGGAGAAGATTTTGTAACAGCTCAATAACTCCTGCTAGGCTCAGGGACTGGGTTTCAGACAGAGATTTTTGCTCCGATCTGCCGATGAGACATTTTGTCTCTTAGTATAAGAACCGCTAAAACCCTTACTCAGTATGCTTTTACCTTTTGGTATGAATTGAAGCACATCTTGGCAAGTGTTTTTAATTTCAAAAAATCACACAGGCTGAAAGTCTTGCTAGCAAAGCGATAGATGTTTACCAGCGGTTATTGAGCATTTACAAGATTTTAGCTTATTTATTGTTCCGTAAAAGGCACTTTTTGAATGTGATCATCTAAGCTCCAAATGATCACATTAGCCCTGATACCACAGACGCTTAAGTCAATCAACAGGTTGATTCCAAGCCTATCTAATATATCTGTCGAGCTTCTTACCATATAGAATAGCCGATAGCTGTGCTATGTTTACCCAGCCAGCATTAAGGGGAAAACCCCCTCTTTTTATTTATTGTTAGATATTCCCAACTAATAAAAGTTGGGTTGCCAAATCTACTTGTTTCCTATTCCAAGATATTTTTTTAATTCTTTTGCCTTCTCACTCAAAAAAGATTTTAAATAGCCACGACTTCCTCGAATTATATAGTCTGTCATGAAGATTGTTTTTGCTAATTTATTATATCCAGGATCAATTTCATCTCTCATATTATCTAACATGTACTTTCTTATTTCCTCATCAACCAACTCCATCAAACAAACTAAAATCCAAAAAGTATAAGTATTTTCTAGAGAAACATAGTCTTTTTTTGAACATGCAGCCTTAAATTCTCTAATCTGCTCAAATACTCCTCTTTTTACAAAAACACTACCTCGAAGACTTTGAGACATTCTAGGCAGTCCATTAACCACAAGCTCAGAAAGCTTTAGAGGAGAGATTACAATTAAATAAATACAGAAGATTGCAAATTTTAGTATATCAAAATACAATAACACAATAATTTTTATAATTGTGCTTGTCCATTGCATTAATTCTATGAAAATGTCAAATAGAATATATACAAGAAACAGCAAACTTGCAGCTATGGCAAAGTAATTTAAGTATTCGTAAGATAAGCCTTGAACTATCAATAGAAACAGAAAGTACCCAAAAGCTGCGATAATTGAAGAGATCACCAGTTGCCTGATAAAGATGTCTGTAGAAAACTTATGGCTTGAGAAATTATCTACTACTTTAGTTAACTTAGAGCAACTATTTTCTATAAGTTTTATTGCATTTAGTTTAGTACTTTTAGCTAAAATTATACTTGTTTTCCTTTTTAATTTTCCTATTCTTTTAAGCCATAAAAATAAATTATATATCACCTTTAACACATCTAAGGGCACGTTTATAAATAGAGTAAATGAAGATATTATTAGATATGCAATAATTTCCAGTATAATAATTTGAAATCTTTGTGTAATATACTGTATGGCTAAAATAGCAATAGATATAACTAGAATATAAAAATGATTTTCATTCACATCTCCTATGAGAGATAAAAACAAAACATAGACAGTAAATAGTACAGAAAAGAATAGCATTAATGAGAAAAGACTTTCTACAACTACTTTACAATCACTTTTATAGTACTTTTTCATTGTCATGTTGCGGATTTATTTATAGGTTTTTTAATTAAATTGTCCTTGTAAACCATCAGTATTGAATGAATCTAAACGACTCCTAAACTCTTTTATTTCACGTAATGCAGTTACGCCCTCAGCAGATATAGTGTAATATTTCCTCCGTGCAGCACCAGAATTCTCCTCAACTAGATCATCATCACCCCATCTACCATTAATTAGTCCTTGCCTCTCTAAACTTTTTAAAGCTGGATATAAACTTCCTACCGTAATTTTCTTTTTACTAAAAAATATTTTCTCTATATTAATGGCATTAAGAACATCAAGACCATATATTCCTTCAGGTCTTCCTTTTATTGTAAGCAGCACTATCTCCTCCAATGCGGAGGGGAATTTTGTATTATTAGTTTTTTGTCCCATATCACATTTAAGCCTTACTGAGTTTAATATTTCAGTTGTTTGCTTGCTTCAGCTACAAGTTTTACATATACATCAACTGGTATCATGCCACTGGCAAGAATGATATTACCTGTTGAATGACCTGTCATAATCATAACAGCTCCTAAAATACTTAGTATAAAAGATGCAACAATACCTGTTGTACCTAAATTAAATAGTACTGTAGACCGCCTAATGGTTTCTTTCTGAATTATCTCCAAAGAATTAGTCGTCTCTTGCTTGATGTCATTACTTAAAGGATTAGTACTTTCCATAATTAACTCAGGTATTGGTAGCTTGGATTACCTTCAGTATATCCTGAATTATCAAAAAATCAATATATATTAGAAAAATATTTACAGAGATCTCCATTAAGCAGCAAAGTGTCTCGTACAGAACAGTTCTAGCTTCTTAAGAAGCTATTTTTCTCTTTGTAAAATCTTTTCTATACCTGTCAACCGTCACAATCCACTGCTACTTCTACCATAACTTCCTGAAACGTCATTATCCTCGTTTCCCCCTCATTGGTACTAGCAAGCTCATTTACT
The DNA here is from genome assembly GCA_043721015.1 of Synechococcales cyanobacterium. Lineage (GTDB taxonomy): Bacteria > Cyanobacteriota > Cyanobacteriia > Cyanobacteriales > Chamaesiphonaceae > JAAFHZ01. The sequence goes on from JAYSRP010000088.1 coordinate 2,850, forward strand.
CACTTCAAGTCTTGGCTCAGATCCACCACTCTCAATACGGTTCGCTTAAGCTATCAAGAAATTCGCCAAATGGTTTGGGTGAGCGGAGTCAAATCCCAACCCCATGAATTTAATGACTTCCAATGGTTTTCCCTGAGCGGAGTCGAAGGGGACACCATTTACTGATTTCCTTAGTTTTTTTTGTTTCTTAAGCGAACCGCATTGCCACCACTCTCATCTAAACTGACTTTTCTGTTGCAGCATTCCGGTCTCATCATTTTTTCCCTAATTTGCCGCACCTCTCCAACTCCGCCTTCACCTTCTCCGACCACTCGATCGCCAATTCAGTGGGTGAATCAAATCGACACTATTTCCGACCTCTAGTAGTATCTGGTTCCCTCAGAACCAGCAAAACGCTGGAGCTATTCCGCCAAGTTGTTGATAGCCATAAAGTCCATCAGATCTTCATCAAGCTGCTCCAACTGCCCGATTGGCTCTGGTGCAACCTGCGACAATTTTGTCCGAATGCATTCGAGTGCTTCACTCATGCACCTGAGATTGCCTCAGGTGCATGAGCGGCACGTCGGAACTTGTCTGGCAGGTCGTAGAGCCATCGGCAATATCTCTATGGGCAGAAATTTCAAACCTTTTGCTGAGACTGGATTTTTTTGACTTGTTCGATCAACAGCTCTGTAATTGAGACAATTTCTTCCACAGACATCCCTCTTTGAAATAATTTCAGTGCCATTTCCTCTTGTGCACGCTTAAAACCAATTTCTTCAACGCTGGTAATAAAAGTCATATTTTTCTCCTGCTCAAAAGCTTTTAATTCATTTTAAAGCGGCTGTAAATGCGGATTGCATATATCAGCATCCTTTCCTCGAAATTCTTATCCTTACTGGCCTGAATTTCAATATGCAGCAAGAGAATTTTCAATTCCCCTCCCTTGAACCTCACCTCCACCAACTGATCGGCATAACGCTTACCAATCTTGTCATCGGGTTTAACAGAACGCCTCGCCATTCGATCGCCTTTGATATAATTCCATTCAAGTGTAGAAATCTTGAGTGGAACATGTCCCAGCTTCCAGCATTGGCCAAGGTGTTTCTGAAACTAGGGGCAACGGCCTTTGGTGGACCAGCAGCACATGTAGCAGCCATTCAAACCGAGGTGGTCGATCGAAAACAGTGGATTTCTAGTGAACGGCTGCTAGAGCTACATGCCACCACTAACCTGATTCCTGGGCCAAACTCCACGGAATTAGTGATGCAAATTGGTTACGAGCGAGCGGGCTGGCCGGGACTGGTGGTAGCAGGCAGCAGCTTTATTTTGCCCGCCATGCTGATGGTATGGGGGTTAGCTTGGGGCTATCAGCAGTTTCAATTTTTGCCCCAAGTGAAACATATTTTCGCAGGCTTACAGCCGGTGGTGGCTGGGCTGGTGGCTCAGGCGCTGTGGAAGTTGAGCAAGTCGGCGTTAAAAATTTCTCCGGCCTGGACGATCGATTCTTGGGCACCCACTTTAATTGGGCTAACGACGATCGGAGCCTGCATCTTGCAAGTTAATGAGGTGCTTTGGCTGGTTTTAATGGGGATGGGCATGATGCTGTGGCAAAATTGGCACTCTGGGAATACTTCTGGCCGTCAAAATTTATCGGTGGCGCTGGTGGCTGGTTTGCCAACTGCTGGTAAAGCGGTGTCAGCAGGCTGGGTGTTTGGGATATTTTTTAAGATTGGGCTAGTGATGTACGGGGGTGGCTATGTGCTGATTGCTTTTTTGCAGCAGGAGCTGGTCGATCGGCAGCATTTGTTAACTAGTCAGCAGTTGTTAGATGCGGTGTCGATCGGGCAAGTTACTCCTGGTCCTTTGTTTACTACGGCAACTTTTATTGGCTATTTGTTGGCTGGTCACGGTGGGGCGATCGCCGGGACGGTGGGGATTTTTCTGCCAGGATTTTTGCTGGTGGCGCTGTTGCGACCCTGGCTAGACAAGGTGCAAGATTCGCCTTGGATCAAGGGCTTTTTGGCGGGCATTAATCCGGCGGCTTGGGGGTTGATGGCTTTTGTAGTGGGGCAGCTTGGGTTAGGATTGGGCAGTTGGCCGGTGAGATTGATGGCGATCGGGAGTTTACTACTACTGCTAAAATGGCCAAGTATTTCTTTGTGGTTAATGTTGGGTGGGGCGATCGCGGGTTGGATTTTTAAACTATAGGTTTTGTGAAGAGTGCACTAATCTCTGGAGATTTAAGCTGCAAAAAAGTCAGTGCTACCGTGCCATAACTCTTTTGTCGAGATACTTCCAGACTGGTCAAGATCAACTCAGTACTAAGATCTCGATCGACTCCATGCTCCAGTGCAATTTCACCACCCGCTGCCAACAGGTCAGACTCCTGAATCCCATCAATCACCCGCTGATACAAATTCCCTTGATAGGGCGGATCACAATAGACTAAATCAAACTGCTGACCAGCCAAAGAAGGTACGAATTTTTGCACCCGGCCATTGATCAGCCGAAAAGTTCCTTCTGTCACCAACTTCTGACAGTTTTCTCGAATTAATTTACTGGCTACTGGTGACTCCTCGATCGCTACCACCGTCAAAGCCCCCCGACAAATTGCCTCCGCCGCCATTGCCCCACTGCCGCTACACAGATCTAAAAACCGACAGCCCAAAACCTTCCCCTGCCAACTATTAAACAGCGCCTGCCGCACCTTAATCGGCGTAGGTCGCGTCGCCAAACCGGGCAGAGTAATAATCTCCCGATTCCCATGAATTCTAATACTCATGTCACCCTCACTGGTACAGTTTTCAAAAAGTTAGACAACACCTGCAACCCAGCCGCCGCCGACTTTTCGGGGTGAAATTGCACCGCCTGCAAATGATCTTTGGCCACTGCCACCGCCACCCGCTGATCACCATGAGTAATCAGCGCCGTTGTCACCGACTCATCGTGTGGCTCCACATAAAAAGAATGGACAAAATACATCCAGGCTCCCGGTGCTAAATCCTGCCACAGTGGACAATTGGGCTGAGCTAACTCCAACTGATTCCAGCCCATATGGGGGATGGTTAAGCCGGGAGTCGATCGAAAGCGCTGCACCTTACCAGCCAAAATCCCCAACCCTGCCGCCGAGCCTTCTGCACTACTTTCAAATAACAACTGTAACCCCAGACAAATCCCCAAAAAAGGCTGACCGCTCACCGCAATTCGGCGCAAAGGCTCAATCAAACCTCGTTCTTGTAAATGGCGCATTGCCGGGTCAAAAGATCCGACCCCCGGTAGCACCACCCCATCAGCGGCTGCCAATACCGCAGGAGAATCAGTAACGATCGGCTCAGCACCCACATACTGCAAGCCTTTACATACCGAGTGTAAGTTTCCGGAGTCGTAATCGACAATGGCAATTCTTAGCATTAGATTTATGCGGATAAAGGTAAACAGTTACTGAATAATGTTGTGCGACTACTATAGCCGGTTTCGCGGATCTTCCAGAGCTTTCTCACTTCTGCCATAATCTTAGCTGTCCCTGGTCTATCCGCCCCAAATTGAGCCGTTTGTCTGATCCGAAATCGACGAGCCAGCTTGTATGCTTGAGACAGCGAGCGACACCCCAACACCCTCAGAATTATGTCTAGTATCTTCAATTCCGGCGACACCAAACTAATTCAGAAGTTTGCCCAAGGCAGCAACCAACTGCTCTCGAACGATCGAGTGCGTTTAGAAACTAATGCTGGAGTGTCGCAAGTAATCGCTCAGAGCGGCGAGATCTTGGCCATTATGTATTTGCAGCGCCAGCCTCGCACCGCTTTGATCAGAGCTGGCTCTGCTTATGCCGAAAAACTCAGCGAACACCTCATCGACCGAGATTTTGTTTT
>JAYSRP010000089.1:0-37145 GCA_043721015.1 Synechococcales cyanobacterium
TCAATGAATGGTGGCTCTACGATCGGGTATTCAGGAGCAACAAAAACTGGATCGGGAATTGGCAGCGAATTTATAAGATCACCAATGGGATCGAGAGTTGGCAATGAATTGATAAGATCGCCAATAGGATCGGGAGTGAGTAGTGGATTAACAGGAGTGAGAATATTAGGTATGGGAGATGTATAAAAATTAGTATTGGCTGACCGATCAGGATACCAACCAGCAACATCTGGACCACCATCAATGCCCCAAAACCCTTTGAAAGAATCATGAACCACACATGATTGTGTTCCTCCTTTCATAGAATCTGGTAAATTAGCAAGGGGTAAACCTGATGCACCTAACCAGTTATGGAAACCTTCAAGAACATATCTTGAAATACCATTGTTATTTTCATAACCACCGCCGCCATCAGAGTGGGCACCTGGTAACATAAATTCATTAGTTTGATTCTTTAAGCTATCTAAAGCAAATTCTCGTCTTGACTCATTGATCATTGCAATAGATAGTATCCGTGAGCTATCCATTGGTGGCAAGATTGTCGTCAAATCGGTTCGTCCACCTGTAACTACCCGATCCATAAAACCCTGTACCCCCAAGTCGGCAGTTTTAGGGGGTACGATATAACGCTCATGACCAATAATGACATTTTGCTCTGTTCTTGGATCGAATCCATAGATCGGATTGCTAGAAGTATCCGGGATACCTTTGTCATAAACGTAGTTTAAAAAAGCTGTATGTGATCCTCCACCTCGACTGAAACTGATACCGGATACGGTGATATTGACATCAGGATTCGATTTGTATTGTTCATTAGCCCATGTCACCAGATCTTTATAAGCATTATCTGCTGTAGGAATCATTGAAGCGCCAAGTAACGAGTCTAAAAGTCTTAATGAGCCTGTTCCAGGGCCAGAATAATATCTTGCTGCACCGCCACCAGATGCATCAATGCCACTTTTTGCGAGATCATAAATTAAGCCCACATTAGTTTCCGATCCAAACTCAGCAGAATTATTTTTATCGTTACGTGTCCCATCAAATGCAACAAAGTACGTTTTTTGATTAGGATCAGAAAGATTAATAGCTCCAGGTACCCCAGTGCTTGAATCTCGAACGAAGTTTTGTAAAATATTTATCTCACTGTTAGTACACTCTCTAAGAACAGGATGATCTGTTAACTTATTGGTGATAGTATCTGCTGTCGAACTATTGCCACTATTGGGTATAGTAATTGGTTCTACTACCCCGCTTACAGAATTCGTTATATCGATACCATAACTTATAGGAGTCGAAGAATCTATAGGTAAGGGTAAAGCAATAGTCTCGTCTCTCCACTCATTTTCAAAATGAGGCAAAAACTCAAGTTCGATCGGGTTCATAAATTCACCTAGGTTTATTGTTCTTATAATTTCATTGGGATGACTCTCTGAGAATATGCCCCATCATGGTAAGCACCTAGAGATATCGTTGTATTTACTGTCAAATTCGCAGATGCACAGCAAGACCATAAATAAATTCCCCAAACATTGCACGATCGAAAGCAGTAAAGCTCCACGTAGAAAACTACAGAGAATTAGTAGTAAACCATCGAAACAACTTAAAGAATAATTATTTGATTGACTTCAGCCGCACTTCACCCTGACTAAGATCACCATTGGGCTGACTCGCCCCATAATGGACAAACAACTTTACAAAACTTAAATTTTTCTCGTGCTTAGCTCAAACAATAGGTTTGTGATATCTTGACTGAAATAACCATCATCGATCGAACCATGGCCACACTGCGCACTACTCACCAGAATGCTGCTGTGCCTAAAGGTTTTGGGTATCACCAACCACTACCGCACTGCAAAACCACAGCCATGCTGATTTCAAAGGGCAAAATTCTTCCAACACCAGCTTAGTAGATGAAGCATTTCTATCCGCTGAAACGCACGATGCCAACTTCAGCAGCACCGATTCAACCGGGGCGATTTTACCAAAGGAGTGCTGCTGTAAGCAAACTTACAGCATTCAAAGATTAAAAGAATTCTGATAACATGAAGAATATCGAATCCGTAAGGTAACGCAATGAATGTAATGCTCAAGATTCCAGAAGATTTAAAACGGCATGTAATGGCAAGGGTTCAAACTGGCGAATATACAAGTGCGATCGAATATGTACTAGATTTAGTCATGCGAGATCGAGATCGGATATTGGCACAAGAGAAGTTGAAAGATCTAATCCAAGAAGGCTCAAACTCCGAGGTCGAGATAGTCACGCCAGAATACTGGAAAGACCTGAAAAATTCAGTTTTGGAAAACGATGCATAAATGACTCGTATATTAACTATCCGAAACAGAGCAACGCAAGACGTGAGGCAACAAGCAAATTATATTCTTGCCAATGGTAATACAACTGCGGCCAAATACTATCTAGAAATGGTAGAGTTGACGTTTGAGCAGTTAATAAGTGTGCCAAGAATAGGTAAAATAGTAAGATTTTTGACTGATAGCCAAATGGGTGAAGTACGACAGTGGCGAGTGAAAGAATTTACCGATTACTTGGTGTTTTATCGAGCAAATGTTGATGTAATTGAGGTATTGCGGGTGTTACATGGAGCAAGAGATTTACCAGAGATCTTGCCTCAAATCGATGATGATCTGTAGCTCGTGACTCCCATAATAATTCCCTGCTGGAAGGTTTGTGATATCTTGAGCGGAGAACTTCATTATTAGTGTTGATCGATCGAACCATGGCCACACTGCACACAATACTCATCGGAATGCTGCTGTGCCTAACGGTTTGGGTATCACCAGCCAACTCCGCACTGCAAAACCACAGCCACGGCGATCTCAAAGGGCAAGATTTTTCCAACACCAGCTTAGTCGGCGGCATGTTTCTATCTGCCGAAATGCACGATGCCAACTTTAGTAACACCGATTTAACCGGGGCAATTTTTACCAAAGGGGTGCTGCTGCGGGCAAACCTCCAAGGCGCTGACCTCACCAACTCCTTAGTAGACCAAGCAACTTTAGATGAAGCGGATTTGACCAATGCCATTTTAGTCGGGGCGACCATGACTCGCACCCGCTTCTTTGGCACCAAAGTTACTGGTGCAGATTTTACCGATGCCTTGATCGATCGATCGCAAGTAAAACTGCTCTGCACCGTAGCCGAGGGCAAAAATCCTCGTACCGGCGTAGATACCAAAGAAAGCCTGGGCTGTTAGATGATCAATAATTTACTGCGTGTCATCTTCATTTCACTGAGTCTTTCTGCTGCCATCAAATATGGTGCACCGCTGCTAGAAATTCCGACGAATAACACAAATGCTACAATTGGGGTGTTTTTGCCAGTGCTATTAGTAGCGCTCAGTTTGGTTTGGCGGCAAATCCAAAAGAAATCAGCAGATATTTAATCGATTAGGGGCAAAGATAGTGAAGTTTGGTCAGTGGCTTGGTTTGATAGTTTTGGTTGTCAGTTTGTATATCATCTGGCAAACACGCCAGTTGTTGCTAATGGCTTTCGCGGCGATCGTCCTAGCCACCGCGCTGCATCAACTAGCCAAATTCCTGCGCAAACAATTTAAGCTTTCTCACCAGTGGTCGTTAGCCGCATCTTTGAGCATATTTTTGCTGTCGATCGTCGGTTTCTTTTGGTCGGTTGTGCCGTCTTTGGTCAAGCAGATACAAATTATCAGTTCTAAATTACCAAAAGTTTTAGAACTGGCTCAAAACTCTAAGGGGGCGATCGAACAATATCTACCCGGCATTGCTATTCCCGATTTACCAACATTGCAAGAGCAAGCTAAGCCCTTATTGAATTTCCTAGTGGGCAGTAGCTTGGCAGTTTTTTCTGGTTCACTGGGAGCAGCCTTAAACCTTTTACTGCTATTAGTCCTAACAATTATGTTGTTGGTGCAGCCACACGCCTATCGAGATGTTTTTGTGCTGCTGTTTCCGCATTTTTATCGGCGACGGGTCATTGGAATTTTGGATGACTGCGAAGTTGCTTTGGGTAAATGGATGGTGGGGGCGCTATTAGGGATGATAGCAGTAGCAGTAATGACCACGATCGGTCTATCTGTTTTGGGTGTGCCCGCACCTTTAGCCCAAGGAGTATTAGCAGGTTTACTGAATTTTATCCCCAACCTTGGCCCTACTCTCAGCATGGTGTTACCAATGGGGATTGGCTTGCTAGATAGTCCTTGGACATCTTTGTGGGTGTTTATTTTATACTTTTGCGTGCAGCAAATCGAAAGCAGCTTTTTGACTCCTTATATTATGTCTAAGCAGGTTTCGCTGCTGCCAGCGCTGACTTTGCTGGCACAAGTTTTTTTTGCCAGCTTCTTTGGCTTTGCAGGCTTAGTATTGGCTTTACCACTGAGCGTGGTCAGTAAGATTTGGATCAATGCGGTGTTAATCGAAGACGTGCTGAGCAAATGGCGCAGGCAACCCAGCCAAACCAAGTTAACCGAAGAACCATTAATTCTTGATCCTTGGGATCCAGAAGCAGAATTGTTGAATATGACCCTCGCACCCACTCCAGATATTGGTGGTGCTAGTACCGCTATCCAGCATCCTAGCTCCCCAGATACGCCTCCAGCACCTGCGGATCATTCTGCACTTTAGTTGGTGGGCCATCTACTAAGTTACTGCCTTCGGCTAATACCCAGACTCGATCGCACAGAGACATAATCACATCCATGTTGTGTTCAATGACCAAAAAAGACATCCCATCTTTACGCCAGCGTTGAATGTGACCACAAATATCATCAATCAAGCGGGGGTTTACACCAGCGGCTGGTTCATCTAGCAAAATTAGCTTCGGGTCACTCATCAACGCCCGTCCCATTTCTAGTAACTTGCGCTGACCACCCGAAAGACCACCAGCGAAGTCGGCAGCTTTATGATCCATGCCGATGTCAGTCAAAATAGTCATGGCTTTTTCTCTTAGCAGCTTTTGATCTTTGGCCACCTGGGGCATCCAAGCCTGCCACATTTTTTCCCCGGTCTGATCTTGGGCACCCAACAACATATTTTCGAGTACCGACAAACGCGATAGAGCCTTGGCTACCTGAAATGTTCGCACCATTCCCAAACGGGCAATGCGGTGGGGCGGTAGCTTGTGAACGGGTTGGCCGTTGAAAAGTACTTGACCTCGATCGGGCACGATAAAGTTGGAAAGCAAGTTGAAAAATGTAGTTTTGCCAGCGCCATTGGGACCAATTAAACCAGTAATACTACCGGCTGGCACAGTAATACTGGCCTGGTTCACGGCTTTGATGCTGCCAAAGCTCTTACACAAATTTTCTGCTCTGAGAAGGTCAGTCACGGATTTTTTACTCCTGTATTTTTAATATTAATTACTACTTACCTAATGTCAATTCATCTTTGTTACCTAACAAACCTTGGGGTCGCCAAAGCATAATTATCATTAAAATCAAACCAATAATCATGATCCGAAAAGCTCCCACTTGGTCAGAAGAAAAAGGTAATGATTTAATCCAATCTAAACGGGTGACAGTGTCATAAGCCCAAAAAACTACTGCCCCCAAAATCACGCCTACATTGTTACCAGCACCGCCTAATGAAACGATCGTCCAAGCATTAAAGGTCAGCAATGGCTCAAAGTTACTCGGGTATAAACTGGTAATTTGCCAAGCATAAAAAGCCCCCGCAATTCCGGCAATTCCTCCGCCCAACATTAAGGCTTGGAGCTTATACCAAAACACATTTTTCCCTAGGGCTTTAGGCACTTCTTCATCTTCCCGAATCGCTTTAAGTACTCGCCCCCAAGGTGAATTAATTAGTCGCTCCAAGCCAAAATAAATAATGGCCAGGGTGGTGACAGTCAACAACATTAATCCCGCTCGATCGTCGTAGTTGTAAAGGCCGATCGCCCCACAAATATAGATAATAAAGAAACTAATAATCCCCAAGATCGCCTGCCACATTTTGTTGGTGTTCTTACGACCCCATACCCAAAGTTGCCAACTAGCCAAGCCCATTACCGCAGCAAATAAGCCAATAAAACCCAACTTTGTTAGGTAGTTAGGCACGGCAGGTGCAAAGTTCAAGGGCAGCTCATATCGCTGGATACCACCCACACCGCCGGTAATTGGGGTGAATTTGTCAGATTGAATAGTGATGCGGACCAACTCCGAAACACCGATATCACAATGCCCAGATAATCTTCGCGCAGCCGCAAGGTAGTAAGGCCAATCAATAGACCTAAGAAAGCTGCTAATAAGCCGCCGATTGGCGCTGCGATCCACAGTGGCACTCCCTGCAAACTCAGCAGAACAGTGGTATACGCTCCCACGGTCATAAATGCTACGTGACCAAAATTTACCAGGCCAGTGTAGCCCCATTGCAGGTTCAATCCCAAGCCAAAAATGGCGTAGGTGGCTGCCGAAAGGGTAAGAAAAACGATGTAATTGCTGATCATAAATGGCTGGCACAGCGACCTGCTAAGACTTTAGGGTATTTTACCTTGGTGGGGAGCCATTAACGAGAACGTCGTCAAAACCCCGGCTTCACGCACACCCGAACTGCGTATTGCCATAATGTGCCGGAGAATCCAGATAGGACAGAAATTGCAGCTAAAGATATGTCACGTAATGTTACCAGTGGATGATACAATCGACCTTGGTCTGGCTCGAAAAAGCATTTAAACCGTTGTGGAATCACCAGAACAAGAAATTAGCGAAGGAGTTTCTATTGAAGAAAAGCCCGAGGCAGAGCAATCTGTGCAGGAGCCGATCGACAGTGGAATGACAGAATATCAACAGCTCAAACGTGAGTTGGCGATTGCCATAGGCGCTCTTAGTTTAATCTTGTTTGCCCTTGTTTGGCTAAAATTTGGCGCAAACATTGCCCTCAATTACTTATTGGGAGCCGTCACTGGGCTGGTGTATCTCAGAATGCTATCGCAAGAAGTAGAAAAGCTGGGTGCAACCAGGCTGACGTTGAACTCCAACCGGCTTGGTTTGGTAGCAATAGTAATTATTTTGGCTGCCAAAGTACCCGAGCTAAAAGTTTTGCCAGTCTTTCTAGGTTTTTTAACCTACAAGCTTGCTTTGCTGATTTACGCCGTGCGCTGGGCTTCTGCCCCAACTGAAGAAGATCGATCGAAGTCGGACTTATGAGTTATTGCTCGTAATGAACCTCACTCTGGGGAACGCTCCTGAATGGAAATGTTAGGTGTTTTGAATAACATAAACCTCCTGCCGGTGGCCGCGCTCGACGTGGGTCATCACCTCTATTGGCAGATAGGTGGATTGAAAGTACATGGACAAGTATTACTGACCTCCTGGTTTGTGATTGCAGTTCTCTTGATTTTGGCTGTGTTAGCTACGCGCAACATGCAGCGCATTCCTGGCGGTTTACAAAATCTACTGGAATACGCTCTGGAATTCATTAGAGACCTGGCAAAAAACCAAATCGGCGAAAAAGAATATCGTCCGTGGGTACCATTTATTGGCACCCTGTTCCTATTTATCTTTGTATCCAACTGGTCTGGTGCGCTGTTGCCTTGGAAGCTAATCCACTTGCCCGAAAGCGAGTTGGCGGCTCCTACTGGTGATATCAATACCACCGTGGCATTGGCACTGTTGACTTCTTTAGCTTATTTCTATGCAGGCTTCCGTAAGCGCGGCATCGGGTATATCGCTAAATACATTCAACCTGCGCCGTATCTATTGCCAATCAATATTCTAGAGGATTTCACTAAACCTCTCTCCCTAAGCTTCCGTTTGTTTGGCAACATCCTGGCGGATGAACTAGTGGTAGCAGTATTAGTGTTTCTAGTTCCTTTGTTTATCCCCTTACCAGTAATGGTGTTGGGTCTATTCACCAGCGCAATTCAAGCTCTGGTATTTGCTACCCTCGCGGCAGCGTATATTGGTGAAGCTATGGAAGGCCATGGCGGACACGAAGAAGAACATTAGGTGACAACAGCCGACTGTATCACTGCTCTTGTAACTAGTCCAAACTTATTAACTGTTTTCTAAATTAAGGTAAATCATCATGAATCCTACTGTTGCTGCTGCTTCCGTAATTGCTGCTGCTTTGGCTATTGGCTTAGCTGCGATCGGCCCTGGTATTGGTCAAGGTACTGCTGCTGGTCAAGCTGTTGAAGGTATTGCTCGTCAACCTGAAGCTGAAGGCAAAATTCGCGGTACTTTGCTGTTGTCTCTAGCGTTCATGGAGTCTTTGACTATCTATGGATTGGTAGTTGCATTGGTACTTTTATTCGCCAACCCCTTCGCTTAATTAGTCGCTGCAATTTTAGATGTTGGCTTTGGGCATTGTGCTCTAGTGGCTACAAATTTTTAGATGTCGGTCTTGGGCATTTTGCCCAGTCCGACTTCTCCAGCGGTCTATTTAAAGAAGCACTATATATATGATGTTCCACACAATTTTATTGGCTGCCGCTGCAGCCGAAGCGACCGAAAAAGGCGGTTTGTTCGACTTTAACGCGACACTGCCGATCATGATGATTCAGTTCATCGTTTTGGCTGCTTTGCTCAACGCGGTTTTTTATAAGCCCGTTGGTAAAATGTTAGACGATCGAGATGAATATATCAGAAACAATTCTGCAGGCGGCGAAGATCGATTGGCTGAAGCCAAAAGATTGACAAAGCAATATGAAGACGATTTGGCCAATGCTCGTCGGGCATCTCAGGCAGTAATTGCCGAGGCCAAGACAGCGGCTCAAAAAATCGCTAGCGATGAACTCGCTGTTGCTCAACAGGCAGCTCAGGCAGAAAAAGAAAAGGCTTCCCAAGAAATCTTGGCGCAAAAGCAAGCTGCTTTCTCTACTTTAGAGAAAGACATCGATGCTTTGAGCAAGCAAATTCTGGCTAAGCTGGTAAATGTTTAAGCCCGACTAAATTTAACAATTAAGCAGTGTTTTATTGGTTTTATACCAACTAAACTACACCGACTAAATTATTCAGTCACAAATAGATTAAAAGTAATCATGGCAACCGGTTTATTTCTCGCCAACTTATTTCTGGCAACCGAAGCTAAAGGCTTGGGTTTGAATCTAGATATATTTGAAGCCAACATTATCAACCTAGCGATCGTCCTCACCATCGTGTTTATCTTTGGTCGCAAGTTTTTGACTAAGACCTTAGGCGAACGCCGTGAGCGAATCATGACAGCAATCAATGATGCTGAAAAGCGCCAAAAGCAAGCAGAAACCGCTTTGGCAGAAGCCAAGAAGCAGTTAGCCGCAGCCCAGGTACAGGCCGAAAGCATCAAAAAAGAAGCTGTTACCAGCGCCGCTAATGCAAAGGCAGATATCATGGCCAAGGCCGCTCGGGATATCGAAACCCTGAAGCAGACCGCTACCCAAGATACCTCTTCTGAGCAAGACCGGGCGATCGCCGAGCTACGCCAGCGAGTGGTGGCCTTAGCAATTGCTAAAGCCGAAGCTCAGTTGCCCGCAGCTTTAGATAACGCCAAGCAAAATACCTTGGTAGAACGCAGTATCGCGCTAGTAGGGAGCTAAACAATGCAAGGCAATTCCAATGTGGGCGCTTCTTTTTTGAACCCCTATGCTGAAGCCATGATGTCCGTGGCTCAGTCCCAGAATCTTCTGGATATTTTTGATGAAAACTGCAAAGCTATTTTGCAATCACTGACTGACTCTCCCGATTTTGAAGAATTTTTGGGTAGTCCGATCGTGCAGGTTGCCGATAAAAAAGCGGTCGTCCAAAAAGTTTTGGGCAATGATGTTGACCCGGTAATGATGAACGTCATTATGGTGCTAATCGATCGAGGCCGGGTGAGTTTCCTGGGTGGTATTTGCAAGCAGTATCAAGTACTGCTGCGCAAGCTAAAGGGTAACGAACTAGCCGAAGTCACCACCGCAGTTGAGTTAACAGACGCTCAAAAAGCGACGATCGTCGATCGCGTTAAAGCCATGACCGGCGCTAACAACGTTGATATTGCGGTAAAAATCGATCCAGCTATTATTGGTGGGGCGATCGTCAAAGTCGGCTCCCAAATTATCGACTCCAGCCTGCGCAGCCAACTGCGCCTAATTGGCATGAGTCTGGCTAAGTAGGCCACCCAACAGGATCTCAGTAATCCGGGCTATCCAGCCGGGCAGATGTAAACCCACACAATCCAGATATTTAAATATGATTAGCATTAGACCTGACGAAATTAGTAGCATCATTCGCCAGCAAATCGAACAGTACAGCCAAGATGTAAAGGCATCCAACGTTGGTACTGTACTGCAAGTGGGCGACGGCATTGCCCGGATTTATGGACTCGACAAAGTAATGTGCGGCGAGTTGGTAGAGTTTGAAGACGGCAGCGTCGGCATTGCCCTCAACTTAGAATCCGACAACGTCGGTGCAGTATTGATGAGCAATGGCCGCAACATTCAAGAAGGTAGTGCCGTAAAAGCTACCGGTAAAATTGCTCAAGTTCCCGTAGGTGAAGCCACTCTGGGACGGGTAGTAGATGCTTTGGCTCGTCCGATCGATGGCAAAGGCGAGATCGCTTCCACTGAGACTCGCTTGATCGAATCGATGGCTCCTGGTATTATCGAACGTCGTTCGGTATACGAACCTATGCAGACCGGGATTACCTCGATCGATGCGATGATTCCAGTTGGTCGTGGTCAGCGCGAATTGATTATTGGTGACAGACAGACCGGTAAGACTTCGATCGCGGTTGATACCATCATCAACCAAAAAGATTCTGACGTAGTTTGCGTCTATGTAGCGATCGGCCAAAAGGCTTCTACGGTAGCCAACGTGATCAACGTGCTGCAAGAAGCTGGTGCCATGGCTTACACTATTGTAGTAGCAGCCAACGCCAACGACCCAGCAACTCTGCAATACTTAGCTCCTTACACCGGTGCAGCCTTGGCTGAGTACTTTATGTACAAAGGCAAAGCCACATTGATTGTGTACGATGATTTGTCTAAGCAAGCCCAGGCTTACCGCCAAATGTCCTTGCTACTCCGTCGTCCACCAGGACGCGAAGCTTACCCCGGCGACGTATTCTACATTCACTCTCGCTTGTTAGAGCGCGCTGCTAAACTCAGTACCGAGTTAGGCGAAGGCAGTATGACTGCATTGCCGATCATCGAAACTCAAGGCAGTGACGTATCGGCTTATATTCCTACCAACGTAATTTCGATTACCGACGGTCAAATCTTCTTGTCTTCTAACCTGTTTAACTCCGGTCTGCGTCCAGCCGTAAACGCTGGTATCTCGGTATCCCGCGTAGGTTCGGCAGCTCAGACTAAGGCCATGAAAAAGGTTGCCGGCAAGCTGAAGCTAGAATTGGCGCAGTTCGATGACCTGCAAGCATTCGCTCAGTTCGCCTCTGACCTAGATAAAACGACCCAAGACCAATTGGCGCGCGGTGTTCGTCTGCGGGAAATTCTGAAGCAGCCGCAGTACTCACCGCTGTCGGTAGCTGAACAAGTAGCTTTGGTATATGCCGGTTTGAATGGTTACATCGATGATGTGCCCGTAGCTAAGGTGGTAGATTTTACTACTGGCTTACGCGATTACCTAAAAAACAGCAAGCCCGGTTATGCTGCCAACATCAAGGACAACAAAATGGCCTTGACTGACGAAGGCGAAGCAATGCTGAAAGAAGCAATCTTAGACTTCAAGAAAAACTTTGTAGTTGCTGCCTAGTTTTAGGAATTTAAAAAGGCAAGAGTTTTTCGGTTAAAGACTCTTGCCTTTTTTAGATAAGTGTAGAGTCCAGTTGGCTGAGCGGAGCCGAAGCCAATGACAGGCTCACACTAGCGAACTGATCAATATATTTTTTGGAGAATTATTAAAAATGGCTAACCTGAAAGCAATTCGTGACCAGATTCAGTCGGTCAAAAACACTAAAAAAATTACCGAAGCTATGCGCCTAGTGGCCGCAGCAAAGGTCAGAAGAGCGCAGCAGCAGGTAATTGCTACTCGCCCTTTTGCCGATCGACTAGCCCAAGTTCTTTATGGCTTACAAGATCGTTTGAGCTTTGAAGATGTAGATCTACCTTTGATGGAAAGCCGTGAAACTAAAACCGTAGCGCTATTAGTAGTTACTGGCGATCGAGGTCTATGCGGTGGCTACAATAGTGGCATTATCAAAAAAGCTGAGCTGCGGGCTAAGGAGCTGAAAGCTCAGGGATTAAAATATACTTTTGTGATCGTAGGTCGCAAAGCTTCCCAGTATTTCCAACGTCGAGAACAGCCGATCGCTGCTACCTTTACTGGCTTAGAGCAGATTCCGACTGCGCCGGAAGCCAATAAAATTGGTGACAAAATTATGGCGATGTTTTTGGGTGAAGAAGTCGATCGAGTCGAGCTGGTTTATACTAAGTTCGTTTCGCTGATTGCCTCTCGTCCAGTAATTCAAACTCTGTTACCGCTTAGCCCTCAAGGTTTGGAAGTAAAAGATGATGAAATTTTCCGCCTGACTACTAAGGGCGGTGGTTTTGAGGTTTCTCGTGAGAAGATGGTTTCGACGGTGGCTCCTTTACCAAAAGACACTATTTTTGAGCAAGATCCTACTCAAATTTTGGCTTCGCTGTTGCCATTGTATCTAAATAACCAGTTGCTGCGGGCTTTGCAAGAGGCAGCGGCGAGTGAGCTGGCAGCGCGGATGACGGCGATGAATAGTGCCAGTGATAACGCTAAGTCTCTGATTAGCAGCTTAACTTTGACTTATAACAAGGCGCGGCAGGCGGCGATTACCCAGGAAATTCTGGAAGTGGTCGGCGGAGCTGAGGCCCTACAGGGTTAAATCTTATGTTTAACATACCAGCGAGATGACGGTTGTTTGATGTTGACTCAAGCCCATAATGTGCAAAAAACTCTTACACGTTATAGGCTTGAGCGATTCTTCAGCTAGAAAAGGTGTCGCATCTATCGCATTCTTCCGTCAAATGGTAATTCTAAGCCTTGTGAAGGGAATATTTTGAAAAAGTGCTTAGGTTACTTCCTAGCTCTCTATCTTTCGTATAAAATTTAGACAAGGAGGTAAGTTAATTTGTTAAGCTATGTGTGTTATGTAGATGCACACGGTAAGTTGTGGTTCATACTGAACCACAAAAGTTTGTTTAGGCTTTCTTAGCTTAGAACTCTCCAAATTGCCTGATGAGGATATCTAAAAACTCAAATCAATCTATTTGTACTATTTCTGGTGTGATATTATATGTTTAAACCCTTATCGAGTCGTAGAACAAAATGCTCATATTACATCCTCCAATTGCATTTTGAATTCCAAAGCAATGACATTCATATAGCAAATTTTTGATAGTCAAGCAGTTTTTTTTGATAGATGAAAAATGACATTTTCTAAGCCACCAATTGTTGAAGCCATATTCCACCTAGTGGTTGAGCGTGATAGTGATTTCGATCATGAATCATTAAATAACTATGCAAAATCTGTTATAGAGAAATCTTCCACATTAAATGAACAAGAGAAAAGATTTCTAACAGCCAATATATCATTTGATTCTAATGATTTAAACAAAATAACTTCTTCGCTTAGTGATAATTTGGAAGGGTATGTTATATCTTCCGCTGATGGCTCCAAGATTATTCAAGCAAATATAAATAGCTTCTCCTTTAGCAGGTTGAAGCTTTATGAGTCCTGGGACATATTTTACGGTGAAGCAACTGAATTTTGGGAGAAGTACGTTGAGATAACTTCCGTGAAAAAGATTAAACGTCTTAGCTTACGTTATCTAAACCGTATCATGATTCCTCTTGACAAAACCCCTTGTAAATTGCAAGATTATATTAAGGTTTTCCCAGAAGTATCTGATGACTTGTCAATGATGATTTCCGGATATTTCATGCAAATATCGCTTTCTTCAGAGGCTTATGAACCATCTAAGGCAATTGTAAATCAGACAGTTGGTGAAGGTGGCGATTCAGATTTCCCATTAATTTTTGACATTGAGGTTTTCCAAGATGTAGATATTAATCCAAATGATAGCTCTACAGGGTTCATTTTTTCTGACAACTTACGACCATTCAAGAACGACATATTCTTGAATGGGATTACTGAAAAAACACGAGGATTTTTCAAATGACTGCTTTATGCAACAAGCTTGAATCTAAGAGTTTTATAAAAACATCTACTAGACCGGACTACACTGTTTTTACCAGTCCTAGTAAAGGTAAAAGCCCTGAATATGAAATAGTTCAGAAAGAATTAAGTTATGAAAGTCGTCTTGATACTCAGCTTGAGAATATTCTTAGTGACGCTCATGATATTGCCGTTTTTGAAAGACGTGTAGAGCGTTTAAGAGATCTTTTACTTGAAGAAAGCACTGCTTTGTCCGAACAAGAAATAATGAGACTTAGACAAATTTTTGACCATAATCAGAAAATAATAAAGAATAATGAGAAAACAGGTGAACTTATTTTACTGGCTTTGGCGAGCCTTCTTGAGCCTCTGATAGAGAATACTTCGTATCATCAAGAGATAGGATTTATTGTGAAAATCTTGCTGAAGTCCCAAGCTAAAACTTTAAGATATGCTGGTTTAAACATTATCGCATCTGGATTAGATATAGTTGATGTTGCATCTACTCTACTTGAAGAAGCAAAGATAATGTTGGAACACGAGGAACCCGGATATGTTCGTGATTATTTGGAGTCCCTTTAGTTTGTGGCACAACTCATCTACTATCGAAGTTTAAGTAGAGGTTCTGCGATTTGGAGAGAGGGAAAAGAGGTTAAAAATTTCCCTTCTTTGGATAAGAAGGAGAACTACTTGACACACATGAAAGCAGGAAAAGGATTTCCTTCTATCTGGTTGCCATCAAATAATGGCGACTTGGAGAAGATTGCTTTGGGTATTATGCTGTCGAGAGGACATTTTGACCAGATAGAGCTGATTGGGTTTCATGAAAGTTGTTTTGAAAAAACAAATGTTCCTTTAAAGCAGGTTACTGATAGTAATTTCCCCTTACCATCAGTAGGTAATTTACATTATGAGTTATGTACTAATAGTGATACTGATTTAGTTGATTCAATAGAGCTTTTTTTAAATTGTAATGGACATATTAAGACATTCAAGAAAAAATCTGCTGACAGAAATGAAATAAGTATGTTGAATATAGTGAAAACATACGCCAAAGAAATAAGTGGTGATAGACATATAGAAAAAGCTAATGAGTGGCTTGAAAAATATGACGCGATGTAACAGTAAAACAGTGACTATGATTCAGTACAAATACTGCATAAGATTTAATCTGATGTAACTTACAAGAAAAGGTTGGGAGAAACCCGAAATAGCTCGCTCAACTTTTTAGCTTGAACCTTGCTAATGGTTCGTTTGCCATTAACAACTTCAGAGACAACGCCACTAGATCCAATGATTCCAACTAAGTCGGCTTTTTTTTGCCGCTGGTTTGGAGTAAATATTGCAACATTTCATTTGGAGATTGTGTCTTCCAATCATCCATTGGAGATATCTTGGATTCATATTTCTTGGCTAGCATAATAGTTAAGTCGTACAGAGCTAGTTCTTCTGGAGTCTGCTCTTTTTTGAAGACAAAATATTCAACAACAGCTAAGGATTGTTGGTATTCTTGCTGATTTTCAATGAGTTTAGGTTGGTATTTAGCTAAGAGGTCAACTATTGCTTACGATCAAAAATAAGAGTCATTTTTCCACAGTGCATGAAGTCGTGGCATTGAGACAGGCATGAGACAATTATCTCTCAAAAGAGAGGAGTGTTAATTTTTCCTTGGTGGTCGATCGATTCAATAATTACAATGCTGCCGCAAAACCTGTGTGTTGCCTCATTTTTGGCTCGTGGAATGCCAGTACAATATCTTCATGGGGAACACCTGCTTGCACCAAATCATTGGCAATGCCGTTTTCAGTCCAGTCTTCTTCGATCCAAAATTTGTGATCACGAATCCTCACGTATACTGTCATGCCAGTAACTCTTTCTCCATTTTGCCAGCCAAGATTCATCCAAATATAGTTACATTTTGCTTCATCCACGATCAGAAATTGCTCAAGATCTAAATGTGAATGGAGGTTGGTTAATTCTATGTAATCATTGAGAATACGTTTGATTAATTCGGGGTAGTAGGTTAATTTATTCATTGTACGACCTCTTCTGTATCAATATTAACGATAATAACTGGCAACTGGTGTTTAGTGATAATTAACTGAGCTAAATCCTACAAAAAAAAGGTTTTGTATGCAACTTCATTGCGATATATAGCTTACGTTCTGGGGCTGTTTCTTCTATCAGGTAACGGTAGATATCATACTGACCCAGAGCTTCTTTTAAGTCTTGAATCTTTGATGCCCCAATAAAGCTTTTGACTTCTATGACCAGTTTTTGGCCATCTCGTTCAGCAGCAATCGGTCGCTCGGCAGCAAGGTCGGCATACAGTGTCGTTTTGCGATACTGTATGAGGTAAGGATCATCGGTAATCAGCCAACCATCTTTGATGAGGGCACTTTTGACCGAATTGTGGATAATGTCTAATCTGTGCATAAATTAAGTATAATCTAACTCTCATTAAGCGATGATTACCAGGAGATTCTGGAAGTGTTCGGTGGAACAGGTACTTTGTAGGGTTAATTTATAATTCTGGGTTTTTTAGGATGCCTGTGGCAAGATGTTGCGGTTTTTTAGATGGTGATCGAGGCTAAGAATATCGGGCAAAGATTTATAGAGAATTCTTGGAAATGGAACCGCCAACAGATTTTGACCAAGATTTACTCAAATAGAAGATGAATAGCTCAAATAAGTTTACGTTTATAGATTTATTCTCTGGTATTGGAGGGTTTAGGATTGCACTTAGCAATATTGGGGGAGAGTGCCAAAATTTTAGTGAGATTAATAATGATGCGATAAATACTTATTGTACTAATTTTAAAGAGAGTGTTGATGGTAATTTGGGAGATATTACTAAGATCAAGGAATTGCCACAGCATGATATCTTGACGGCGGGGGTGCATTGTCAGAGTTGGTCGATCGCCGGTAAAAATCTGGGTTTTGATGACGATCGAGGGCAGTTATGGAATGATACAATTTATTTGCTGAATCAATCTAGACCCAAGGCTTTTATTTTTGAAAATGTGAAGGGTTTGGCTGATCCGAGGAACAGGGATGCCCTGTTTTATATCTTGAAGCGGATTAAGGATGCTGGCTATTTTGCTAATTATTATGTGATTAATTCTTTTGACTATGGGGTTCCTCAGAACAGAGTGAGGATTTATATTGTGGGATTTAGAGAGAAAGAGTTCGCTTTGAAGTTTAATATCCCTAATCCGTCTAGTAAAAAGATTCGGCTGGGGGATATTTTATCTGATTTTACTTCAAAGTTTGTGAAAAAGGAGCAAGTCGTTCAACAGAGTTTGTTTAAGGATTTTACTCAGAAGAAGTATACCAGCCTATCTAGTATAGCGGTTCCGGCTCGAATACGGTGTGAATGATCTTTGTCTAGAAAGGCTTTCGGATACCTAAATTCATTTCATCCGAGCCGGAACCGCTATAATAATGAGATCAATGATTATTTTTTGTTCAATGATCTGCGGAATGGTCATTCGACTATACATTCTTGGGATATTATCGATACCACAGAAAGGCAGAAAGAGATTTGCTATTTGCTGTTAAAGAATCGTCGAAAAAGTGCTTACGGTAATTTAGATGGAAATCCTTTGTCTCTCAATCATTTTAAGGGGTTAGATTCTACGATCGAGCAACAGGATTTAGATGGGCTGGTGAAGCTGAATATTCTCAAGGCGGAGAACTATGCTTTTTCGATCGAGTCTTTTGATGGGGTGGATCTTTCTGATGAGGAGTGTGCGGTGTTGCAGCATGGCAACAATGGAAAGTTGGTGATTGATGATTTGAAAAGTAGCGGTGTACTAAAGCTCAAGAAAATATCGGTTTTGAAAACTGTGACGGCGTTGTTGGATAAGGATATTATTGTTTGTGAGGAGGTCAGGTATGATTTTAAAAACACTAAAATAAGTACGGGGATATTTGTGTTAATCGAATATTTTTGCCTACTTCGGATATTTTTCCGACGTTGGTGGCTAGTGATTCTAATGATTATATTACTTTGGAGGAAATTAAGGCTGAGCAGGTGGATGATTATAAGCGGCTGTTTATTGAGCGGGTTTATAAGAAAAAGAATTATCGGAAAATTACTAAGGAAGAGGCTTGTTTGATTCAGGGGTTTCCGGAGGATTTTATGTTGCCGGAGAGTCGGGTGCGGTGGATGAGGTTGTTGGGGAATAGTGTTTCGGTGCCGGTGGTTGAGATGTTGGGGAGGGCGATTATGGAGACTGGGGTGCTGGGGGAGTGATGATCGATCGCTTGTGCCGATGATGGTTGTCTTGACAGAGAAGCATTTAAGTTTAATTTGAGGCAAAATGGGTATAGGTAAAACTGAGGATAATTTGATGAGTATTCCTGTTACTGTCAATCTTGCGGATGACGTTTATCAAAGGGCGAAGCGTTTTGCTTTAATTGCTAACCGTGATTTATCTAGTGTAATTGCTGATACTGTTGCTAATTCTTTTCCATCAACTGGTGTTGATGGTGATTTAATATCTCCGGTTGCTGATCTGACTGATAAACAGGTGATGGCGTTGACTCAATTAGAAATGGAACCTTTGCAAGATGCCAAGTTGAGCATGCTTCTGGATAGGCAGCAAGCTGGTAGCCTGGAAGGTGGGGAGCCGGAGGAACTGGATTTTTTAATGCAGGTGTATCGAGAAGGTTTGTTACGAAAAGCTACAGCTCTGGCTGAGGCTGTGAAACGTGGGTTGATGGAGCCGCTAAATTCGTGAGTCGATATATTTCGGAAGTAATCAAAGCCAGGGTTAGGGAGGCTGCTCGGGATAGATGTGGGTATTGTCAAAGTTTGCAAAAATATGTTTTGGGCATTCTAGAAATTGAGCACATTATTCCTACTGCCGCCGGTGGTAGTGATGAGGAAGATAATCTTTGGCTGTCTTGCAGATTGTGCAATGGTTATAAGGGAATGCAAGCTAGTGTTGTAGATCCGGTAAGTGATCAAACTATTTCGTTGTTTAATCCACGTACTCAAAAATGGTCACAGCATTTTGCTTGGTCTGAAGATGGAGTCTATGTTTCTGGGTTGACTGCTTGCGGTCGGGGAACAGTTGTTGCTTTGCAGCTTAATAATGTTTATGCGCTGACGGTCAGGCAAGCCTGGGCTTCGGTTGGTTGGCATCCGCCAGGTGGAGATGATTGATTTTCTCTCGATCATTTGAGGAAAAGGATTTAGATGGGTTGGTAAAGCTGGATGTGCTCAAAGCTGAGAAGGTGGAGGTATCTCTGATTCATGGGTTTCCGGAGGATTTTATGTTGCCGGAGAGTCGGGTGCGGTGGATGAGGTTGTTAGGGAATAGTGTTTCGGTGCCGGTGGTTGAGATGTTGGGGAGGGCGATCGTGGAAACTGGGATATTTGATGGAGGTTAACAATACGATATCTTTGATGGCTTCCAGGTAATCATTTTAAGATTGTTGGCCAGCACTCAAAACTTGTAATGCGGTAAGAGTCAGGCTTGGAAAAATACGCGAGACAATTTTGTCGGTGCCGCGCAACCGCTGTTTGTCATAGTAGCCATCATTCCCTAATGTGCAAATGGTGAGGGTGGCTTGTTTAGGACGACCTATAAATTCTAGTCCACCCAGTGCCGCATAATCAACGATCCAGTATTCGGGAATTCCTAAGATGGCGTATTCATCGGCTTTTCGAGCATAGTCGTTTTGCCAATTGCTGCTCACGACTTCAACCACTAGTTTTACTGAGCTACCCAGGGTGATGGTTGCTTCTCTAGACCATAATGGTTCGTGAGTCAGTTGTTCTTTGTCTAGAACGAGTAAGTCGGGGCGTAGTCCTGTCCAATCACCGAGGGGTTTGACGAGGCAGCGTTGGGGAAGAAAGTAGGGTAGTTTTAGGTGATCTATTTGGACGTTGAGTTTTCGATCAATAAATGCTGCTACTTCTTCGTGGGGGCCGGTTGGTTCCAAGTCAAATACCTCTCCGTCAATTAGTTCGTAGCGATCGTCGTCGCCGTATTGGGCGAGAAATTCTTCCAGGGTGATCGGTTTCTGTTGGATGGGATGTTCTATTGCGATCGGCATAAACAATGAACCATGAAATCTCTGTGTTTAGTTTACTGCATAAACCTAGGCTAGTGCGGCAAAATCTGTATGCTGTTGGGGAGGAGTGACTGGGTGTTGGGTAAGTAAGAGGGTATTATTTTTTGTGTTTAATCGGTACTATTTTTATATAATAGAGGAGATTCTTCATTATTTCCCGTCTTACACTCATCTACTAGCTTTAATTATGGAACAAGATGCCAAGGTTGATATTCTTGCATTGCTAGAGAAATCTCCTACCAAAATTACAGATTTTCCTGTTCAATCAAGGATACAAGCTCTCCCATTTGAAAAATTAACATGGGAAAATTTTGAGCTTCTTTGTTTACGGTTAATTCGAGAAGAACCAGATGTAGAAAATTGTAGTCTATATGGGGAAAGAGGAGATAAACAGGAAGGAATTGATATTTATGCAATATTAAAGAATTCAGAAAAATATAATGTCTATCAATGCAAACAAGAAAAAGGTTTTTCCCCAATAAAAATAAAAAACGCAGTTGATAAATTTTTAGCTGGTACATGGGCTAAAAAAACAAGTGCCTTTATTCTGTGTACCCAAGAAAGCTTAAAGTCAACGAAACGCTCTGACGCAATCATAGCTCAACATGAAAAGCTTCGTCCACTCGGCATTTCTTTCATACCTTGGGATAGGGGGGAACTTTTAGAGAAACTCAAAAATCATCCTAAAATTGTTGCTGATTTTTTCAATGAACATTTTGTAAAAGATTTTTGTGTAGAAGCTCAAATAGAAAAATCGAATGACAGCATTAACGAAGCAAAATGTATTGAGAAATACAAAAAATGGATTGCAGATAGAACATCATATTTTCAGTTACCAGGATTGCGTGAAAATTTCTCTATGGAAACTGATTGGATTCCAAGAGAAGTAAAAATTCTTCATGATTATTCAAAACCCTTCGCAGTAGAATTAGTACCAGAACTAGAGATTCTCAAATTATCTATTTTAATTGGTGATTCGGGAGTTGGCAAAAAGACAATCATCAGACGATTAGCTAATAATCTTATTAGTACAGGGGTAAAAATTCTATTAATCGATTTACCAGATATATTAAGTTTATTGAAGAACGGAAAGACTTTTAATCAGGCAGTTTTAGAGGCATCGATTGATGGCTTAGGTTCGGATGAAAACTTATTGTTCTCAGCTCTCAAGAATCCTAACTACTTACTGGCAAATGGATTTGATAAATGTGGTGTTGATCGGACAATGATTGCTGAAAAAATCAATTCATGGGTTGAAGGACATTCAAATACCAAAGTAATATTAACTAGTCGAAGTGGTCATGAAGTAGAGATACCATCTAATTGGATAAGGTTAGAAGTCCAACCATTGAGAAAAGAGAACATTCAGAAATTCACTGTAAATGCATTGAATAAACTCTCAATAGATAATTCTAAGCTTAATGAAAAATCGATGCTAATCAATGAAATCACTTTTTCAGAGATAGACCTAAACTTAATTGGATTCATTATCTCTCTAACTGGATCAGATATTGATATTAGCAAAATGAACCGAGCTGAGATTTACAAATCTGTTATTTATAATGCTAATTATTATCTACAGCAGCCTCAAGAGACTATTTCGACTATCAAAAAAATCCTTGAGATAATCGCATGGAAATTAATTGATGCAAATCGATTTTTTCTTGAAGAGAAACTACTCGAAGAGTTAATTAAAGAGCTGAGATTGATGGGATACTCTTTATCTGAGGCTGAAAAAGCAGCAGAGAACGGCATTGAGTTTTGGGAAAACAAATGTATTTTGAACCGATCCAATAGCAAGATAGATTTTGTTCACTCATCAATATGTGCATACGCAGCGGGTCAGTATGCTATTAAATTACCAGATGTGGATTTTCAAAGCTGGATAAAAGAAGCTATACAAAATACTGAATGGAAAGAAACAGTAAGTTTTGCCTGTGGCTTAGGTGCTGGAGAAAAAGTAATTAGGCATTTACTCAGTTTAGATAAATTGAACTTAACAACACTATGTATAGCTGCATCAGCTATTACAGAGTCCAAAGGGCTTTCATCAGAGATTCTGGAGAATATAGTGGACAAAGTTTATTGTTTGCTAGAGTCAGATTCACCTTTAATCATTATTAAAGCTACTGATGTATTATTGTCAATAATACCAAAAGCTCATCATATAATTGCTAATGCTACCAAAATTCCACTAATTAATATAAGTTTATGGAATCGATTAGCGGTAATGAAAGTTAAATTAGCTTGTGACGAAGAAAATGTTAACTTGGATATTTTACTAGATCTAATCAAAGAGGTGTTCTCAAGCATAACCAGGCCAAGTTTGTTGACTTCAGAAAATCCAAGAGTTATTTCGCTCATATCAGTTTTTCTAGGTAATAAATGGAAATATTGGAGAGCGAAAAATCAAATGATTCTTGACGGCTGTGAGCTGCTTTTGAAAAATAGGAAAGAAATAAAGACTGTTGATAGCATTTTAGATTTATTTACTGGAGACAGCCTAGACGAAATCACAAAGATTTCAATAGAGAATGCTTTGTCTCCAATTTTTCGAGAAATGCTAGATGATACAACAAGCTTGGAAAACAGATCGGCATGGCTTCCACCTTTTCTAAGATACCTTGACATTATAATCAATCCAAAGCTCCAAGAATTTAGCTCACCACAATATTTGAATAAGCAGATACGAGAACTAAAACAAGTTGAAAGAGATAGAAGTTCTGACAAATCATTCTTAGCATCAGTTTTACGAGTGGTAGAACAGACAGATAAAAACAGCTTCATAGAATATCCTGTTACATCTTTATCCTCGCTGGGAACTCTTTGTAGTGGAATGGCATGGGGAGAGATATCAATGGGAGAATGGCATACTTTTGATCAAATTGATACAGAAGCTTGTGATGCTGTATTGAAATGTATGATTACTATACTTGGTATTAATCAGAAAAAGCTTCACCTTGAAGTTTTACAAGAATGGAAACATGTAAATGACTTTTTTTTATCAAAGCTACCTCCAATCAAGAAAATCTTACAAAATAGCACTATCACCAGTGAACATTTTCGTGTATCAAAGTATATACAAGATGAAATTATTTTATCCAGTATGTCATACCGGATTCCACTTGTACCCATAAATCACAACTGGGAACTTATTGAAGACATTAAGATTTGCCCTGAGACTTTAAGTCGTGCCTTAAAATATCCATCACAAGGAATTTACTATAGCGCTGTTTTACTAATTAAAAATGGTGTTGGAGGAAGAGAATCACTTGATTTAGCGAAAAAAATTGTAGGAGAAGATAAATGGAATACATTTCTAAAAAGTTAATTTGTTAATTTTGTTTCATCTAGCAGCTTGTCGGGGTAATAGTCTGTAAAGCTTACTGTTACTAGATTAGAGCAACCCACGCTTTAAAAGGTAACTGCTTACTGGATAAGGCTTTTGGGATTTCACTCCGACAAGCTGTTAGTATATAGCTTCTCAATGAGGAAAAGCAGAGACAAAGTTATAGAAGAAGCAGCAGAATACTTTATTGATCAACAACAAAAAGATGAACGAAAATAACTATCTTGCTTGTTTTCCATGTAAAGCTTTCAAGATTTGTGTACCGATCGCCTTCGCCACCGGGGGCGGAAAAGCATTACCCACTTGCCGATAAGCAGGAGTCTTTTTACCATAAAACTCCCACCAATCAGGAAAACCTTGAATCCTAGCAGCCATCCTCACCGTCAAAAGTGGCATATCTTCAAAACCCTCCTTATTTTTATATCCCCGGTATCCTTTTTCAGGAGGATTATTACCCACAATGTTGCCATTGATATGCAGCTTCTGCCAAGCTTGCCTAGCTCTAGTCGGACCCAAATCAGGACCACCATGTTTCTTAGAGCCACCGACTAACGTGGGCGCTATTTTATTGGCCTTTTTTCGCCATCGATCAGCACCTTCCCAACCATCCACCACCATCAAATCATACAGAGCATCACCCACCGTTGGTGGCTCAATAACCTGATCAGGCCATCCAAAAAACTCAGCAAACTCTGGCCTCAAGGCCACCAGAATAGTTCTAGGACGTAACTGAGGCACCCCATAATCAGAAGCATTATGCAGCTTCCAGAATGTTTGATATCCCAGAGAATTCAACACACTATTAATTTCACCACGATAATCATCAAATCTGGTATCCAAAAATCCAGCTACATTTTCCAGCATCACAGCCTTCGGCTGAATTTTCTCAACAATCTTCAAAGCCGCCGGAAACAAATCTCTTTCATCATCTTTCCCTAACTGCTTACCAGCCTTAGAAAACGGGGGACAAGGCACTCCCCCAGCCACCAGATCAATTCCCATATATTCATGCGCATCATGTTCAGCAAATTGCTCAACACAACCCTCCAGAATTTCATCCCAACCCAAAGAATGCATCGTATTATTGGCTCTCAGAGTTCTACAAGCAGGATTCTCTTTTTCTATCAATAGTTTATGCTTAAACCCCGCCTGATGTAAGCCCAAAGCTTGGCCACCAGCGCCAGCACAGAGTTCGATTGAGGTGTATTCTGTGGTCATGATAGAATCATCAATAATTAAGCATGATACCTGTATTTGGTGATGGATGTCAAACCCATTCCAGCAAAAGCAAAGAGGTATCTCATCACGAGCCAGAACAACTATGATGTAGTAGCTATTAAGACTGATGCTGATAACCAAAAAATATTAACGATTGTTGAATCGCTTATCGGCTCCCACAAACTGAAAGAAACTCTCTGATCGCGCTCCCCCAGCACGAAAATCAGCAAGATCCACAGTGGTTAGCTGAAGTCGGCAAAAAAATAGACACAGCAGAAGCTTCGATCTCCGTGGTAAAGGCGTTAATTTTGATAGTGCCATGGAGCAAATCTTCGATAGCTTCGCTTGCACCTCCGGTGATCGATCCACCAGAAAAATCAGGTTAAAATAGCAATAGTCTAAACGAGGTCATATTATGACAGTTCGCCAACGCCGCTACAGCAAAGAAGAGTTTGCCCGCCGGGGCGACAAGATTTATGAATCTCAAATACGCCCCCAATTTGAAACAGACAACAACGGCAAAATTGTGGCGATTTGCCTTGGGGCAACACTTCGTAAACGACATCGAAACCGGCAACTTTGAAATAGCCGATGACACCATGACCGCCACCCAAAAACTCCTCGATCGCCTTTGGTGCAAGCGAAGCTATCAATACCCAGACTCCCAAACCTGGGTAGTCAGAATCGGCCATCAAGCAGTCCATCGCTTTGGCTTAGAGTCCATAAGGTATACTAGAAGCAA
Organism: Synechococcales cyanobacterium; assembly: GCA_043721015.1. Classification (GTDB taxonomy): domain Bacteria; phylum Cyanobacteriota; class Cyanobacteriia; order Cyanobacteriales; family Chamaesiphonaceae; genus JAAFHZ01. The sequence goes on from JAYSRP010000089.1 coordinate 25,452, forward strand.
ACTGATTACCCCAAATAATCTATGAATATTACTCTTACCCCAGAGCAGTCGCAGTGTATTCAAGGTCAACTTGCCACCGGCAACTACCAATCCCCTACAGAAATACTCCAAGTAGCCTTCGATTTACTTGCCGAACAAGAAAATCAGCAAGACCCGCAGTGGTTAGTGGAAGTCGGCGAAAAAATAGACGCAGCAGAAGCTTCGATCGCTCGTGGTGAAGGTGTTGATTTTGACAGTGCCATGGAGCAAAATTTTGATCGATTTCAGGTATATTCTATGGTCATGATAAAATCATCAGTGATTAGGCATAGTACCGATGAATTTTCGCACATCAGTCCAAATTGATCTTAAGAGTTTGAGTCACTGGACTAACACTATCTAAGTTGATAATTGATTCTTTAGCATCATTTAACAGAGGTTTATTATTTATTTGCAACTGATAACGACCTGGACTAAGAGACTCCAAATAAAATTGTCCATCGCGGCTAGTGATCGAAAAAGCTCGATCGGATATCACCTGTGCAGAAGTATTGCTATCTTGAATAGGAATTAATTCTACCTTAGCTCCAGAGATCGGTCTGCCTTGCCGATTGTGCACCATTCCGGTAATTGTATAAGAGGGCGTGAGAGGAACAAGTACCTTGGTATAACTGCCCGCTGCGACTTCTACGGCGTAACCCGCAGCTTTAGCCCGCCAATTAGATGGTAAACCAGCCGGATCAAAGTCGAGACGATATTTGCCCGGTGCTATTTTTAGCGAAATGCGATCGTCTCCCACCAATGGGCGATAAGGCTTGATTGGGCGGTTGTTGAGATTAATTAAATCTAAATCTAGGTAAGATTTTTCACCGACATCTTGCTGACCGTTGTCATTAAGATCGAAAAATGGCCTAATTTCAATACCGCCAAAAGTTCGGAATTTATCTAACTGCTGTGGATTTTCTCGCCAGCCATCTTGGGTTTCTAGATTAGAAACTAGCTCTAGACTAAAGCTAGGATTACTACTGCTAATGCCATTTTGATATCGCCCCCGCAAACTTATACCGGGCAAAATATTAGCCGCCCCACTTGCTAACCAGCCGCCACCAGCACGACCTAAGCCATAGCCTAGTTCGATTTCCCAAGGAGAACGGTTCGTGGGACGATAGCGCCAGGATAAAGTGCTAAATTCGTTAGCTGGGTTCAGTTGGCTGGTTTGGTAGTTCAATTGTAGAAGACTACCTCGGTCTTGCTGCTGCTCGAAAGCATAGGTCAAACGTGAAATTGTCCCGACTTCATTGCCCTGATTTTGGAACTCCCATGCCCCTAACTGCTGTGCTAATCTCCACTTCAATCTGGACTGAGTGTCGAAACTAGCTTGAATTGTCGTTGCATCATTAAAACCACTGGTTGAATAGTTAAATCCTATATTTGTAGCATCTTGACTGTCATAGGTACTATTCAAAGATAGTTGAGATGATACTTGCCATTCACCTCTGAGCCGCTGAGATAATCGATCGCTGTTCCAATCCAACTCTAAATTACTTGCTGGTCGCCAATTAATATTGCTGAGTAGCTCTATTTCGGCTCCGGTTCTGACCGAGATCGAGCTTTTCAGCGGAATTCCATTTGGCTGAAAATATAATTCGCCTAAACCCTGGATACCTTGATCTAAACTTACTCCTGCACCCAGAGTAAGAGATTCAGAAACACCTTGACGAGTGATAGTTGCTCCCCGCAGATCGCTAAATTGTCCGATTAAGCCGCCCGCTGTCCTTCTTAAGCCCACAGATGCCAAGGTAGCTGTTGCTCCGGCAGGTAATTGTCCCGGCACGGTAACAAAATTAGCCTCTCGCACCTCGGGGGCAGCAGACAATTGACCATTAGCAAATAACCACAGGCGATAATATCGATCGCTGCTAGTTACTGGTATGTTGTCAAAGCGAAATACTCCGGTAGCACCAACTAGTACTTCAGCGATAGCTCGATCGCTGGATATAGGTAGTAATTTGACTACAGTGCCGGGGGTAGCCGTGCCCACTATACTCCTCTCCACTTGGTTCGATTGGGTGCGTTCGTTGGCGCTCACTATGCCATTATTAGAAAGTGATGGCGTAAATCCTTGTCGCCAAATCCCAGTAGCGCCCCAATAGTTCCCACCATTTTGGCGATTCCAGAAAGCAGATTGTCCGCCAATAATATAATCGCTCTGATCGCTATATTTTACAATTTGGGCATCGTTTAGACTCAAATCTAACCAGTGATTAGATCTACTCCCTAAGCTGGCGTACCAACTTGCTCCCCAAATTGTGCCAGCTATTTTGGTTTGACCTTGAGATTGACTAGAATTATTACTAGTATTAAGATTGAATTTTTGTTCGATCGCTGTTAAGTTAAAATTCTCAGGCTTTTTTGCTGCTAACCCGTCGAATACTAAGGGATCATCCTTTGTGACTCTACTGGCTTCGCTAATTGCTTTAGGCAAAGTGAGGTTGATGGCATATTCATTTAAATCAAACTCGGCTTTGATACCTAAGTGTTTTTCCAGATCCTTTATTTTGATGGCTAAACCAATTCCAGGATAGCTGTTGAGTTCTTGCAGGGTAATTATTGATACGGCAGTGTTTGATCGCAACTCTATATTGCCATCTGCTAAGTTTTTAGTTTGAACTTTAAGAGTTTGAGTTAAAGTATTAAATGGTATTGACCAGTTAGCAAAATTAATTGCTTGGCTACCATCTTCTTTCCCTCGCACGATCATGCTGGGTAACAGTTGACGCTTATCTAAATTCAGGCCACAAGGAAAGTTGGTAAACTGATCTTCTATTGTTTGAATAAGATCAGTCTTTGTTGATAGATTTGTTTCTAGAGCAAAGCTTGGCAATGCACTGGTGTAAGAGATTACCAAAACAATAAATAAGCCATAGCCTTTTCGCCAAAACATATTTTAAAATTTGGTTATTTAATATTAAAATTTATTGTAAAAGGTAGCGAATTATTATTATCTTTTGCCCTCCAGATCAAATTACCAGATAATTGATATTTGCCAGATTGAAGCTGCAATTCTTTTGCTGGTATGCTGATACTCACTGTGCGATCGCTGTTGGCAATAATGCCAGTTTCATTGACTTTGCCAGTTTTAATAGCTTTACCAGCCTGCGTTAAAGTCCAATGAACTTCTGGGTAAGCTGAAGCTTTGCCAGAATTATTCATATTGAGTAAGATCTGACTTTTTGCTGCATCCCAAGTAGCAGTGGTAATACTCAACTTGGGTGATATTTCTCCTTTACGGATAAAAACAGTTACGCCAATTCTAGTCGTAATGGTTGTAGAGACACCCTGCTGATTAATACTTTTTTGTTGCTCTAAATTTTCAGTGAATATTGCAGAACGATATTCTCCGGCTGGTAGATGGGCTGGCATTTGAATATTTAATCGTACTTTTCTAGTCACTCCAGCAGGCACGACTAATTCGCGGGGAGAAAACTGCAAATAAGGCACTAAGCTATCATTGCTTTCTGGGATTGTATTAAAGCCTTTTTCTTTTTCATAAGTAAATGATTCGGTATATACTCGTGCCCGAAATGGAGCTTTAGTGTGGTTAACAACATTAATTGTGGCCTGAGCTTGACCATTACTTTCTTGAGCTTCAATGACTAACGGTGAGATTCCAATTTGAGCTTGCGCCGATTTATCTACAACTAAAATAGCTATTGCTGCACTTATCCCTACTAATCCTAATTTCTTCCACATAAATATTACTCAGGGCGTGTTTTGAATTAAGCTACTTTGAATGAAATCAACATCTGTTATTAATATATTCAACGCTAATCAATCTAAATCAGAATAAAATAAATATTAACGCCCAGGCAGTATACAGTGACTTCAAACCATCAAACCCCTCAACGTATAGAGGGGTTGATGGTAAAATGGTCAGAAAGCAATCAATGCTTTAATGGGTAGCTGTAACAAGAACATTATAAGAATACTTGCCGACAGGAATGACTTCTTTGCTGTTAAGCGTTAAGTTAACACTGATTTTACTTTCGCCAACATCAACCTTAACAGCTTCACCTTCGTCTCCATTACCATTGCTTACTGTATAATTAGCTTCAGAAACTTCAAATTTTTGATTGCCAGTTGATTGATAACCATTAACACTGATTTTAGCGCCAGTATTACATTTAACAATTACTGTACCAGGTTGTCCTTTCTCACCACGACTACTTAGCTGAGTAGGTAAAATTGAATCATTGCCAGCTAGTACACCGCCGTCTGGAGTTGTAAACTCACAAGCTGGCTCAATGTTACCAGTAAACGGAACTTCTACTTTCTGGGCTTTTGCAGTTACTGCCGTTGTAGAAATCATAGCTACAGTCAACAGCATGGAAGGAAGCAAATATTTAGGGAACATAGTCTTACTCAGGGAAATAGTATCGGGGTGTCGATCGAGCATTTCATTCTATTACTTTTGAGTGAGATTCTTATGACTCAACAGTAACTAGAAGCTTCGATCTGCTCTTGTACACGTTTATAGCTGAGATTTCCAAACGAATGAAACCGTGTAAACACTGAATATAATACTTATGTGATTTTGGTCTGTAATAAGTGATGATCTCAGTCGTGCTGATGTTGTTGGTAAGTCGTAGGAACTACCAAGAAAATCCACCCACAGAATGCAGATGGAAGAATTGCCCTAGCTTTATGTTCTATTTTGCTTAAGCCATTCCTGATCGATCTTCGTCCAGATCATCTACATCAGCAAACAGTCGATCGAGTGCTACAGCCTGAGCGCTGGGCATTTGGCCGTAACTAAAAATGCAGGGCACATCATCGTGTAAAGCCTCTTTGATATCGACAAACACATAGGGGCTACCGTAGACAATCACAGCCTGAAAATTACCGGTGTGACGGCCACAAATATCTAAAGCGATCGACTTAGCATCTGAAATACTGGCGAAAGGATTGCCGCGAATAAAAATTTGCAGAATGGTGAGCTGGTCTTTGATCTGATATCTGGGTGGAGTGTATTTGTTGATAATGTGGCATTCGTAGCCCAGCTCGCGTGGCACAACCAAAGCTGGAGCCATCCGGCCTAAGAACGGACAGTCCAAAATCTCATCCACAATGATCAGGTTGACCCCACCCATTGGTTCGATCGGCAACTCGCCTCGGGTTTGTAGAGAGTCTTGCTGGATATTGGTGACGACGGCTTGAGATCGATCGGCGATTGCTCCCAAGGCAAAAGCTTCAGTGGTAACAGCTTGACCAAACACTTTACGCTTCGCCGCCCAGATGCGGGCAACGCTGGCCCGAATCCGTTCTTCGCTGATTTTGCCGGTTTTGACGGCTTGGCAGATGGCTGCGATCGACTTGGGCACATCCACTGGCATCAAGACAATATCGGCTCCAGCTTCTATGGCCATTACTGAGGCGGCTTCGGCACCATATTTTTTGACGATCGCTCCCATGACCAAGGCATCGGTGACAATTAAGCCGCCAAAACCCATGTTTTGTCTCAGTTCACCTGTGAGAATTTTGTGAGACAGAGTGGCTGGGAAGTCTTTATCTAAGCTCGGAATCAGTAAGTGCGCGGTCATCACGCTATCCACACCGGCTGTGATGGCGGATTGGAAAGGAGGTAACTCAGTTTGGCGCAATCGATCGACCCCGTGATTGATCACTGGCAGATCTAAATGGGAGTCGGTGGCGGTATCGCCGTGACCAGGGAAATGCTTAGCGCAGGTTAAGACTGGGTAATCGGCGGCACCGGTAATGAAGGCGTTGGCTAAACTACTGACGGCCTCAGGAGTTTCTCCGAATGCCCGCACATTAATTACTGGGTTTTTGGGATTATTGTTCACATCCACGATCGGTCCCAAAATCCAGTTTAGTCCGACTGCTAAAGATTCTTGAGCTGTGATGGCTCCCATTTGACGGGCATATCCTTGGGCTTTAGTTTGGTCTTTAATCGCACTCAAAGCCATCGGCGGCGGAAACCAAGTTGCACCCGAAAACCTTTGCCCCACACCTTCTTCAATATCGGCGGCCATCAGCAATGGATACTTCGCCCAGGCTTGGATTTGAGCGGTCCGCATAGCTAGTTCCGCAACGCTGCCCCCTAAGAAAATTACCCCGCCTACGTTGAGATCTTGAACGTAATGCTGCAATGTCTCGGCTTTGGACTCCCAAACTGGGTATTGAATCTGTCGATCGAGCAGGTGGCCAGAGGTTCTGACTACGATCATTTGACCGACTAACTCAGCGAGGGAGAGTTTGTCGAGGGCGGCGGGGGTAAATTCCATAGTTTTCTCTCTTTATCCTTCGGCAGCCGGAATTTCCGTCTCGGCTCCTGCATCATCCAAAATTTCTGGCGGACGGGCGAGGCGTTCTTGTTCGAGGCGTTCTAAAAGAGTCAACATGTGAGTACCGCGCTCTAGGGAGCGATCTTCTTCAAAGATTACTTCGGGGGTGCGACGGAGGCGTAGACGTTTGCCGAGGTTACTGCGTATGTAGCCAGTAGCTGAGTGCAGTGCTGCCATAGTAAGCATTCGAGCTTCATCGGTGCCGTAGATGCTGACGAAGATTTTAGCGTGTTGCAGGTCGCCAGAAACATCGACTTCGGTAATGCTGATCATGCCAGCACCTACCCGATCGTCTTTTAGTTCAAATAAGATCATTTGACTAACTTCCCGCTTAATCGTTTCGGCAACGCGAGACATGCGACGAGTTGTGGCCATATTTTTTCACCAGGTTCAGTTTCAAATTGGCAATAGGTCTAAACCTATGGCCGAAACGTATCCCATTTTAGTCTGTTATTAGCCACTGCGCCAAAAGTGTTATCAAATCGACTTAACCAATTTAGTTTATGAAAAGTAGTCCCTACTGAACAAAATCTACATATTATCCCAATATGGGATATCCCGTATTGGGATGCATAATGACTACCCAAACTGAAAAAATAGAAATGACATCATCTGTTTTCACTAAAAAATATGAATGCTTTAGGGAATTATTAATTCAGTATCGCAAAGATGCTGGGATTACCCAACAAGATCTGGCTGAAGCTTTAAACAAGTCGCAGTCTTACGTATCGAAATATGAGAATGGAGAAAGAAGACTTGATTTAGTTGAGTTTCTTGACATTGCTGAAGTTCTTAAATTTGATAAACACCAGTTCATTGAAAAACTTGAGGCGAGAACTTTAAATGACAAATAAGACATTTTCTAAAGAGATAATAAAAAGTGTTCTCGATGAATGGGATATTGATGAAACCTATTTCACAAGTGTGGTTAGAGATAATCCTAGTTTGAGGGGGATGATTCTTGGGTACATAGCTGAAAGAAAGCTAAAAGATCTTTTCATTTCATCTGGAAAAACTGATGACCACAGAAAAGATGACGATCATAACCGGGATAAACAAGGGGATCTAACTCTTAACTATAAAGGTGAAGAAATTATAATAGAAGTTAAGTCACTGCAAACGAATAGTATTTGCATTCAATCCCCTGCTGGTAAATGGATATCAATGATCATGAAAGTAGAATCTGGGCGGAAGATCTCAGTAGGACTTAAAAAAGATGGTAGTCTCAAGAAGGGAGCCATTGTCTATAAGTATGTGCCTAATCCTGATTATCAAGCACTTTCCCAGCAGTATAGGAACAATGCCATTTATAAAGGTGCATTTCAATGCGATGCTAGTGATCGTCGTGAGATCACCTTAGATAATGGTGAAAAAGTAAATACAACCTTGCTTAAAATAGGTGGTTTTGATGTAATTGCTGCTGGCATTTTCTCATTCCGAAACAAATGGGAATTTGGCTTTGCCTTGAATGAGGATCTCCCAAGAAGTGATAAATATGGAGAAAATTCATCACATTTGATAGCTTCTTTTGTTAATATTACGTATCCTTTGCAAAAACCATTTGAGAACGATCCATTTGTAATATTTGACCGTATTATCGAAATCAGGAAAAACAGCCGGTAGTCGAGCAATTACTTTTTTATGAAAACCAAAAAATAGGAATGATTCTTTCTCGCATGAACCTGCTTTTTTATTCTACTTACTGCGGGCTTATTAGTTCTGATAACGACAAATAAGTCTTTAGAATAATAACCTATTTTTTCAAGTTCGTTTATGATTTCGACATGTGTAAACCATTGTTTACCGGCACTCACCTCATCCTGACATTTGACTATAAAAACGCCTTTCTTTTTTAAAACTCGGTACGCTTCGGCACTAGCTTTAAAATATATATCTGTAACGGCTGCATGCCATTTCTTTGTTCCTGTATTTTGAGTGTCATCATTAACCTCATCACCATTCGAGTAAGCTTGTGAAAAAGCTGAGTGAGTACCAGAACCTGCCTTCTGATCGTTTTCTGTCCGATAAAATCCTTCCATATAAGGTGGATCTAACACTACGCAATCGATAGAACCCTCCTTATATGGAAGATTTCGACAATCAACTCCCATTGATATATCAGTTCTAAGTACTTCGTAGTCTGCCATGGGTACTTTTTTCCAAAAAACTCCTTTACCCCACGTCACGTCTGCGATACGAGATCCCTTAGGGACGTGGAGATCGAGGATCTGTGGAAACACGTTTTCATTCCCATCAACATATGCAGATAGTACCAAATCGGATGTAGAAATTCCGCCTTGTATTCTCTTGTTTTGTGAAACCTCTTCACCGGAGAGTTTTATTTGAGTATTATGTGTTTTCATAAAAACAGGATATCCTATTTCAGGATATTTGGCAATATTGTGGAGTTAACCAAGAGGTTTAGGATTCTTATATCCGGTTCTTTCCTTATCGATAAATTGCTGGAAAGTATAGAATTCAGTTAATCCAATTACTCAGGTGAACTGGAAGAATGCAATAAAAGACTCTGAGGGCTGTATTCCAGTTGAGTATTTTGTCGCATTGACTCACTAGACTCATAGTTAAAACATTACTGGATGTGGCCAAGACAATACTTTGGCTAGACTATTCTAATTCCCGTCAAAGCACTAAGCTACCGGAGTGAAACCCAGCATAGCCTTCAGAGTCAAGACAATCAACGCCACTAACCCCACCAGCATCCCAATCAGTGCCGTGGCGGTGATCTTATTGTTGAGCAAAGGCTTCAGCCAGCTAAAGGTCGAAATAAAAATCCCTAAAATTACCGAAACGAAGTAACTCTGATAGCGTAGGACGTTGCCAAAAAAATCATCAAACATGAGGTGGATAAAAAATTTTGTAAAATCTTCTGGATCATAACATCGCTAAGCTGCGACCATCTAGATTATCCGCCTAAGAAAGAGAGTCGATCGAACAAATGAAGCCAAAGTTTGCCACCGAGCTGGCTTGGCAGCAAGCCGAGCTACTCATGCAGCCCGCCTATATTCGGCTGGTAGACCAAATTCGTCGCCAAACCGAAGAAAATGAAGATATTCCGGTGAGTTATATCGAAGTCACCGAGCCATATCCCAGCAACCTGCTGTGTTTGACCAAAGATAACCAGGAGCTGCGGGTAGATATTTGGGAGCTGTGTTTCCAGGTCTGCTTCACTAACTTTGAAGAAATTTGCCAGCACCCCGAGCAAGTTGCTCAAATTGATGAGTATCTATTTGACCCAGATAGTACAGAGGTCGATTGGACAAAGTTAGACAACAAAGCCCAAGCAGCAGTAGCCCAAGTTTTTGCTAGATTTAAGCTGTTGCTGCGTTAACTTAACAGATGGGAATCTTCTATCATGGCCACGACGAAAGACACTTTGATAGCTGTGCCACGCACGATCCTGAGGCCACCTCAGACCAAACTTGTTGCAGGTCATTAAGCTACTCATTAATCAACTTGCGTCCACGGGTTTCAATGACCCAGGGCATGAGGCAAAGTCCAATGAGGGGAATAAAGCCTACGAAGGTCAGAACCCGGAAGATTACTGACATATCGCCCTTGGCACTAGCGGCAAGCGAACTCACTAAAAATGGGCCGCCCGCTGCTACTACTCGCCCGATGTTATAGCAAAAGCCCGAGCCAGTAGCTCGTAGATGAATTGGAAATAGCTCGGGTAAGTAATAGCTGAAACTGCCAAAAATACCAAATACGGTGAGTCCGATGAAGAAATACATGCGGAGTCGGGTTTCTGGTGGTAAATCTGGATTAAACGTGGCGAACATCGCTAAAAATGAACCCAGTAAGTAGATCGCAAACATTGGCTTACGACCGATCGATTTGGCGATCGGAATAGTCAACAACGTGCCGATGATCCCGCCCCAGCTAAAGCTTTCACTGGCCAATGTTTTCCAGCCTTCTACCAAGCTGCCCGTTTGCGGGATGCTTAAACCTTGAGCCTTCGCTGTTACCTGGGCCAAATTGGCGGCAATGATCGGAATAAAAGCATTACAGCTCCACCAGGTAAGCAGTGCAATCATCGCCATACTCAAACCGCTGCGGGTCGCTGGCCACAAATCGGCGGTAAAGAGTTCTTTAAGTTTAGGAGGAGCCTGTTTTTTGGCATTCTCTGACCAGCTCTCTGGTTCTTTGACCAAAAAACGAATGCCGATTGCTAAAGCAGCAGGGATTAAACCAAATAAAAATACATAGCGCCAAGAAACAGTGGGCTGGTCTTTAAACAAATTGCCCGCAATGAACCAATTTACAAAAGTTGCTAACAGTATGCCGACTGGAGCCGAAGTATACAAAAAAGCCCCTGCTTCCACTCGTCGTTTTTCGGGCACCGCTTCGGCTACCAATGCAGCCCCCGCAGCCCATTCGCCACCAATACCTAAACTAGCTAAGATGCGGCAGAGTAACAAAAGCCAAATGTTGGGGACAAAGGCACAGAGGGCGGTGCCCGAGGCGTAGAGCAACATGGTGATCAGCAAAGTTTTGCTGCGACCAATTCGATCGGCCACCAGTCCAAAAATCACGCCGCCTGCTGCCCAGCCCAACAACAGCACTGCGGTCAAAATCCCTGTCCAGTTCAGGGTGGCTGCTTTAGCCGCCTGGGAACCAATTTCTAGTCCCAGCAAGGTGGGAATGCAGTTGGGTGCGACGAAGTTCAGTAGTAAGCTATCAAAGATATCAAATCCCCAGCCCAACCAGGCGGCGATAAAGATAATCCACTGTTGCGATTTTTTCATGGGTTTTTAGATTAGTAAGTCGGTAATCCAGGAGCTATAAGTATTTTCAATAATCGATCGAGGATACCAATCTATGGGAATCGATCGCAATTTTTGTGCAAAAAATACCGATCACTGTGGGTGATCGGTTGCTGGTGAAGTTTGAATATTGTCGAATTACCACTTCAGCAAATTGAATTTTTCCATATCTACCGTGTCGCGGTTCCGGTAGATGGCTAGAACGATCGCCAGACCCACAGCGGCTTCGGCAGCGGCGATCGAAATCACAAACACTGCAAACACCTGGCCCTTAATGCCCACTGGATCTAAATAATTAGAGAAGCCCATCAGGTTCAGGTTTACGGCATTGAGCATTAGCTCGATCGACATCAAAACTCTTACGGCATTACGGCTGGAAACCAAACCATAGATGCCAATACAAAACAAGGCCGCAGCCAAAATCAAAAAATAGGGAAGTTGTAATTGCATCATAATTATTAAAATCTCAAAGCTATTTGCCAGCCAGCTCTCTCGGACGTTCGGGGAGAGTGAGGGCAGATTTTTCGGTCATTTCGTTGGTATCGGGGATAAACTCGCGGCGAGCT
>JAYSRP010000090.1:0-17399 GCA_043721015.1 Synechococcales cyanobacterium
CGTAGACCTAAATCCTTTCCTAGAATGAGACAAACTAGGCTTTTGCTGAAAGCCAGACTAGCTATGTGACACAGCTTGTTTCAGCGCCATTGAACCACTCCACCCTTACTTTGCCATGAATCACCAACCCGATTTTTCCAGCCACAGCTATCGAGTTGTACGCGAACTTGGTCGTAATCGTGAAGGTGGCAGAATCAGTTACTTAGCAGAAAGCCTGCTTGAGCAACAGCCAGTAGTGATCAAGCAATTTCGATTTGCCCAAGAAAATACCAATTGGCAAGGCTTCAAAGCTTCGGTCATCCGGTGGCCGATGCCGGAGATGATAAATCGGCGGGGCCAATTATGGATTTGGTGGCCAAGTATTGGCCAGAGAACTATATGGCTATTTATCATGCCGGGATGTCACACTACATTTTGGGTGAATACCCTCAAGCCACACAGCAGCTCCAAGCTTTTCTCAGAGTTTATCAACAGCCCGATGGTTGGACGGCAAAAGCTAAAAGTGCCCTGAGTCGCATGAGCGAAGGGATTCCTGCTGACAAAAGTTTTTCTGTACAGCACTAAGAAGCCATCGATGCACCTAATGCTATTGAACACAATGTGAGGTATTGTCCGTGATAATTTAAAAGAGCAATCACAACAAATTCTGAATAGACCACAAAGCGGCCTGAGTTCGATCGCGCAGTTGCAACTTACTCAAAATTTGGGTTACATGGTTCTTCACCGTGCCAGCACTGATATGCAGCCGGTCAGAAATTTCTCTGTTACTATAGCCCTGGCCAATTAGCTGTAGCACATCTCGCTCCCGAGGGCTTAAATCTGCTGCCCCAGACCGATCTGGACTTGCTGCCAACAGCGGATTAATTTGGGCGAAAACCTTGGGGGCGATCGTGGGGCCAAGCTGACTGTAGCCCTGTTGTAGTGACCGAATTGCAATGGCCAACTGCTCGGAAGGGGTGCTTTTCAACAAGTACCCCAAAGCCCCAGCTTGCAGCGATTGCCAAATATAGTCATCTTCATCAAAAGTAGTCAACATCAAAATTCGCATCCAAGGATAATGCTGATGAATTTTTTGCGTCGCTTCTACCCCATTGCAAATCGGCATTCGCACATCCATCAAAACCACATCGGGCTGAAGCTTTTGCGCTAACTCCCAAGCCTCTTGGCCATTCTCAGCTTGCCCAACCACGCACAAATCTTCTTCTAGGTTTAGCAACGTCGCTAAACCTCTACGAAACAGATCTTGATCATCAGCAATTAGCAAATTAATCATCGCTAAATTATTTCGCCACTAAGGGAACAGAAAGAGCTAAACAAGTGCCTTGAGTATGATTACTCTGTACATCCAAATGACCACCTAATAACTGTGCCCGTTCAGACATACTGCGTAGTCCCAGACCCTGACCGATTTTCGTCGATTCAAAGCCCCGACCATCATCCTGTAACTGCACCCACAAGTTATCGGCATCATACCATCCCCGCAAAAATACCTCCTTGGCAGCAGCATGTTTCTGAATATTGGTTAAGCCTTCCTGCAAAATACAATAGAGCTGATGGCTGGGCTGCACCGGTAGAACTGGCAGATCTAGCTGCACATGGATATTTAAAGATGGTCGCAGTCGATCGGTCAACACCACCAAAGCCTGATTCAAATCAAATGGTTCCTGGCGAATATTGCGCAGTGCTAAACGCACATCTTGCAAACATTGAGTAGTGAGAATTTTGGCCTGATCGATCGCCTCTAAAGCCTGCTGCGGATCTCGAACTCGTAATTTCTGAGCTAGCTCTAACTGAATATCTAAAGTAGTTAAAGTATGACCTAAACCATCATGAATATCTCGTGAAATTCGCTTTCGCTCTAACTCAGTTGCCAAAGTTTTCATTTCTTGGGTGAGAACTTCTGCGCGTAATCGACTGCGCTGTTCCAAAGCATACAATCTGCTCAACAACACGCACAAAGCACTGACTCCTAGATAGCTGCTAAGTTGTCTCAGCACCAATGCTTGAGGGCTAATATTTAACACTACGCCATTTTGAGCTGCATTGGCAATAATAGTGTCATAGTTCAACGCCAATCCGGCAGTATAAACTACTCCACTCATCAATAAAATCACAATCACACTGTGCAACGGCAAAAATATTGATAACCTAACGACATTCCAATAAAACAAAATCCCCGCACTATCAAAAACATCAGCCACAATCATTACCAACATTGAAGCCATCGCATATAGCTCTTGTACCGTCGTAGATCGACGTAGCGGAGTAGTAAAACTCAGCGTCACTATTGCCACACAAAAAACCGTAAAATACCAATTATTTAACTCTATTCCTAACACATATTTATTCACTAAATGCATCACAATTGCCACGCCCAAAAGAATCAGGTCAACTCGGCGCATCACCACAGCCATTGAATTCAGGGTAGGATCAAAAAAGCGCATTAGGCTACCTCATTTTGAATAATTCGACCATCTTCCATTTGAATCAATCGATCAGCCACATCTAAAATTCGATTATCATGAGTCACAATCAAAATCGCACAACCTTGCTCTTTGGCCAAACTCTGCATCAAATTCACAATTTCTCGCCCCGATTTACTATCTAGCGCCGCCGTCGGTTCATCGGCCAGAATCAGCTTGGGCTGACTAACCAAAGCCCGGGCGATCGCTACCCGCTGCTGTTGTCCCCCGGAAAGATTATCAGGATAATAGTGAGTCCTGGCACTCAAACCCACTGCTCCTAAAATATCGATCGCTCGTTCTTGGCGGTTCTTAATATGGGGATGAAGCTTTAACGGCATACTAACATTCTCCCAAGCCGTCAAGCTTTTTAATAAATTGTGCGCCTGAAAAATAAATCCAATCTGACTTCTGGTCTGCACTAGTTGTTTCTGACTGGCTCCCAACAACTCTTTATCTAGAATCTTTAGACTGCCTTTCTGCATCGATCTCAAAGCCCCAATCAAAGTCAACAAAGTCGTCTTACCACTCCCCGAAGGCCCAGTAAGGATCACGATTTCGCCAGGAGCGATCGACAAATTAATATCGATCAACACTGGCTTTTGCAAATTACCTTTGCCAAAGCTATGCTGTAAACTTTGAATTGATATCGTAGGAGATTTAGACATAGTTGTCCTCAAAATACATCAGCAGGATCAGCCGATCGAAGTTTATTGGAAGCGATCGCCGCTGACATCAAACACATTGTTAGCGTCAGGCTAAACACTGTCAAAGCTAGTCCTATTTCCATTACCAATTCTAACTTTGTCAACATAGTCAGCAACTGATACATTCCTGCCGATGCTACAAAGCCGGGGACGAATCCTAGTACTGCCAACAATACGGCCTCTTGGAAGATAACAATAAGTAGTGATTGGCCAGAATAACCAATAGCTTTTAACGTTGCATACTCTGATAGGTGATCGCTAATATCACTATACAAGACCTGGTATACGATTGCTACTCCTACTACAAATCCCATCATTGCTCCAAACCCAAAAATAACTCCTGTAGGGTTTTCTTCCTGAAATTGAATTTCTTTTTGCTTTAACTCTTCTCGCGTAAAAGCCTTGATTCCAGGTACATTTTTCTCAATCCCTTTTTGAATTGATACTACATCAGTTCCAGGTTGGATATGGATGATTCCGAGAGCTACTTGTTGTAAAGATTCTGTCCCAAAAATCCCAGCATAGGTCAGCTCACTCACTACCACATTTCCCTCCCCTAAAAAGAAAGATGAACCTAAAGAGAATAACCCATTCGTTACAACTTGACGGTTATTTAGAAAAGTTGGGACGGTTCCTTTATTCGCTAAATCAGTAGCAATCGGACCCAACTCTGGTCGTGACAGTCGATCAAATAATACAGTGAAAGGTTCAGACAGCTTGGATTGCTGTTGGTTAATTTCGTCTAAATCAAAGGCTGGTACTTTAGGGTTGTACGCAAACACTCGTGTCGCCTCTGAAAACTTATCTTTGTCGTAAGCCCAAGTTCCTAAGCTGAGATACAGTGGTTCTGCTGTGTCTACTCCTTGAAAAGCGGCTGCTTGATAAAGGAGGTTTCGCTCAAAGCTAGCTGCACCAATAAACCGAGAATCTTGGTTCATTATAAATAAGTCACCACGCAAATGCCCTGCTAGCAAAGTAGCTCCGCCAGAAAAAAGCTGTAAAAAGCCTAGCTGCATAAAAATCAATACATTAGCAAAGGCAATTCCCCCCATCGCTACTCCCATACGAGTCTTCTGATGAGATAGTTGCGCCCAAGCTAATGGTCGCTCAAATTTCGGAAAAAATTTCTTAATCACTTTAAAGGCAAGCGTACTCGCACCTGCATATTAGTAGACTTGGCAACTTTTGGGCTATCTGCGGGGTCAAGGCGCACTTTGATGCTAACTACCCGCGCTTCTTTATCGATCGTCCGACTACCTGCACCAATTTCTTGGGCTTGCTTGCGACCAACCTGTAAACCGACATATTCCACCGTACCCTTTAGCTCCCCAGCAAAACTTTTGTATTCACTGGTAATTACCGCTGCTTGACCAGTTTGAACTTTGCCAATATCCACTTCTGCTACCTCGGCAACTACATACATTTGGTTAGTTTGGGCTAACTCCACGATGCCTTGAGTTGTATTGACCTGTTCTCCTATTTGGGTATTAATTTTGAGGATCTGACCAGCTACCGGTACTCGCACTTCCGAATCTCGCAAGGCAGCCTGCCTTTGCTCCACGGCAATCCGGGCTTTTTCTAGCTGTGACTGGGCAATACTCACATCTGCTGGTCGCACCTCTCGCAACTCGGCTAATTTAGCCTGCTCCTGGCGGATCTCTGCTGCCAAAGTTTGGTTGCTCTGGTCTAACTCCGCCTGCCGCTCCTTGACTGCTTCTTGAGCAGCCAATAGATCTGCTGTAGCTTTGGCAAATTGCTGTTTATCTTCGGCAGTTTTTTCTTGGAAAGCCGCCTGTGCCACGGCCAAATCTTCGGCGGCTTTATCTACCTGCGATCGACCATCAATACTTTTCTCCTGCACAAATGCCTGAGCTGTTGCCAAATCTTCTTGGGCTTTTTCTAGTTGTGAAGTACTAATGGCACCTGATCGATACAGAGTTTGCTGGCGCTCATATTGTTGCTGTGCCGCTGTTAACTTGGCTTTGCCACTCAGCAAAGTCCCCCCATTCTGATAAAAGTTCCGCCGCCGCGCAAATTCGGAGTTGGCATTAGTTAGCTTGGCCTTGGCAGTCAATAGCCCCGTGCCATTTTGATACAACTGACTGCGCTGACGATAATCAATTTCTGCGTTGCGCAAACGTCCCTGAGCCGCAGCCAAGGCCGCAGCCTTTTGTTTTTGACCACTGCTTAACTGCGCTTGCAATCTAGCCACCACCGCATTCTGTGCTACAAATTGTGATTGCTTAGCATCGCCTTTGGTCACTTTGGCCAGTTCAACTTGGCGCAGCCTTACTTCAGCTAAGGCATCGCGCAGATCGGCATTTTTGCGATCAATTCCCTGTAAAACAGCGATTACTTGGTTAGCTTCCACCAAATCACCCTCTTTAATGAGAATGCGATCGACCCGGCTATCTTGGGCGTTGGCAACCGAGAGCTTAATAACTTCTCCCTGAGGCTGCACGCGACCTAAGGCCACGACGGCGTTGGGCTGGGCAGGTGTAGGAGTAGCCTGGGGTTTAGCTGATTTGGTATCGCAACTGCTCAGCAGTAGTAAACCAGCAAAAATGAGTGCAAGATAACGTTTCATGGTGTTAGCATAGCAAAAAGACCATTCTGTTGACCAATAGCGCAGGTCATCAATTTACCATGACCTTTTTCATGTTGACTCAGCAAAATTATGGCTATTCGATTACGAACCAGAGCACCTTCATTCAAATTTAATACTTCATTTATTTCTTTGCTGAATTGGCTGTCGTCTGCTTCTATTATTCCATTTCCCAGAAAATGTATTTTACTTTCTACATCATGCCGTGTATTGGCCGGATTAAATTTTAAATCAAGATTTCCTTTTCTTGCATCACAATGTTGTTTATCTGGCTTTTGTCCTTCACCCCCTCGGCAAGCTCCTAGCAGATTGCTATAATCCAACTGTCTGTCTGGATATAGGTCTTGGCTTTGCCAATGCTCAATTTTCATGCTTTCTGAGTCAGAACGGATTCGTTGCAAACAATAGCAACAAAGCCCCCGCTGTTCATCTACTAAGCTCGATCGCAGATCATCTTTCTCAACATAGTTATCGTAGTCACTGTATGTTCCACAGCGATGTTGGGTTAATGATGTGGGTTCAGTTTTTTTCGGGATGTTTCTCATTCATTACCTTCTAGAAATTTAATCAGCGATCGGGCGCGAGTGATTTCTGGTTCGGACTCACCAACTTTTGCGAGTTGTACCATATTGTCAGTTTCAAGTGTTTTTAAGCGAATTTCTGAGGAGAGAATATTACGACGACTGTTATTGAGAGTTGTATCAGGAGAGTTAACGAGCCAAATTCCAGCAGCGATCGCCAAAGCATCCAGAATTGTAGTTTTACCTGTGCCATTATCTCCCACCAACAAAGTAAATTGAGGGTGTAAATCTATAGTAAAGTCAGAGAATTTTTTGAAGTTTTTGATTTCTAGTCGATCGATTCTCACTGTAATGCCTCACTTTTCAGATAACGCAAACTGAATAAACTAATCTGTTTGTTCAATAATTCTAATTTACATCCTTGGTTGATGCCCATTGTAGATGCTCAAAACGGCCAGCAGCATTATATCCCATCAGGAACTACACACATTAAATCTCGACTATTCGCTTCTTCTCTGGCCTGTAAAACCGCCTTCTGCAACTTCTCCACCCGCACCGTCAGCGCATTGACCTGATCTTGAGGCAAAGCCCCCGAGAATTCCACCAAACTCCAGACTCCCTCCACCACATCCTTGGTAACTTCTTTGATCTGGGCGGGGTGATGCTCGGTGGCTTCGTAAGCCACTACGAAATCAGTGATTTTTTTAGTTTTAACAGTTTCTTTGGGAGTCGTCACATAGCAACCCCGGTTGGGGTCGCGCTGCCAATCTTTATCGATCGACAGCACCGGCAACGATAACACAAAAGTCTTCACATCTTGCAACTGCTTCTCTAAAAAAAGCAAATAGGGCACCGGTACATCAGTCAAAATAGTCTGACCATCCACCACCACTGAAGCCTTAGCCTCGGTATTGGCAAAGTCTTGAGTCGCAGCCAAATCCAAAAACTCCGTGGAAGCCTGCACAAACTTCTCCACCAACTCCGTGGCTTTCAGGGTCAGTTTCTGAGACTCTGCCGGATAAATGAAGCCATCTTCTTCCCGCGATTGATAGGTGCGACTTAGCCCCTGAAACAAGCTGCTCTTTTGGGCAAGCTGATATACCTCAGTCTTAGTTTAGCTTCATCTAAATCTATTCGGATGTCTTCAGGTATGTTGTTATCAGTTGGAGTTGGTCTGGGTTCTGGGTATATGATAGCTCCACCATGAAGTACAAGAACAGGGTTTTGACAGGCATTACAAACGCCAATCCAACAGTCTTGGTTATTTTCATTCCAAGATGCAGCTACCTTAATCTCCTTCTGTAAGCCACTAGTGTATTTTGATACTATACGTTGAGCTTGTCGCAAATCAGTGTGCTTATGACAGTGAGGACAGTAAATTGAAGTACTCATATTGAAATTCGTGAGCTATTCCTAGTAAATATTTAAACCAAAAACGCTAGTACATTATTATTGATAGTTATATCAATAATAATGTACTAGCGTTTTCGATCGATCTCCTGTCGTCTCTTATCCTTCCAGCCCGAAAGCGTCAAATACAAAATGCCCATTGTTACCAGCACCAGCAAACCAAAAGCCGTCGCCCCTAAAATCGGTAAAGCAGCCTGATCCATAACCCCAAATCTCCCTACTAAATTTTGACTTCTAGTTTAGCTCGAATCGCCACCTCATCCAGATCTTGACCAATAATCACCAGCTTTGTCACCCGCGACTCCTCAGAGCGCCAAGCCCGATCAAAGAACGACTCAAACCGCTGACCCACCCCCTGCAACACCATCCGCATTGCCTTCCCTGGCACCGCCACAAACCCCTTTACCCGATAGATTTCCTGCTCTGCCACCAACTCCTGTAACTGCTTAGTCAAAACATTCACATCACCCGCCGGTAACGTCAGCACGATCGAACCAATCCCCTCATCATGCTCATGCTCTTCTTCGGCATCATGATGACTAGGCCGTTTATCCAGATTGTCCTCCACCGCCGCCGACCAACCAAAAATCTTGGCTGCATCTACCTGGCCTCGATCGCTCACCACAATCTTTACTGCCGCTGCCGTATGCTCCCGAATCATCGCCAGCACTGTTTCCTGCTCCGTCGCCGAAATCAGATCAGTCTTATTTACCACCACCAAATCAGCACAGGCCAACTGATCTTCAAACAATTCCTCCAAAGGCGTTTCATGCTCCGAAACCCCATCCCCCGCAAACTGCCCAGCTAACACCGCCGGTGCGTCCACCACCGCAATCACTGCATCCACCGTCGCACCATTGCGAATCTCTGGCCAGCGGAACGCTGTGATCAAAGGTTTGGGGAGGGCTAAGCCCGAGGTTTCGATCGCTATGCAGTCTAGGTCTTCTCTTCGACCGAGCAACTGCTGCATGGCCGGAAAAAACTCTTCTTGCACCGTGCAACACAAGCAACCATTGGTCAACTCAATAATCTGCCCCGGAATCTCGATACCGTCTTCGTCGCAGACCCCACAACTGCGCAGCAAATCACCATCAATTCCCAACTCACCAAACTCATTCACCAACACGGCAATTCTTTTGCCTTGGTTGTTTAGCAATAAATTGCGAATTAATGTAGTCTTGCCACTGCCCAAAAAGCCAGTGATCACTGTAACGGGAATTTTGCCTGCCATTAAGATCCTAAATGTCGATTTTACCCGAATAAATCAAGCCGCGCTGAATATCCATCGTGATCACGGCTTCGTCTCGAATGCTAGTGGTAGCATCTTTGACCCCCACAATTACTGGCTTGCCCAAACGCAGACCCAGGGCAGCCGCATGACAGGTGAGGCTATCTTCTTCCACAATAATGCCCCCGGCCTTACGAATTGCGTCTAAATGGCTAGCGTCGGTGGTCTTAGCCACTAAGATATCACCAGTCCGAAAAGCACTGAGATCCTTCATAGAATGAGCCATGCGAGCAACACCCGTGACAGATTCTTGACCGATGCCTTTACCCTTGCCTAAAACGGCAGTTACAATCTCGACTTTAATCAAATCGGTAGAACCGGCCACTCCTTGAGTACCAGAGCTAAAAACCACCAAATCGCCTTCTTTTAACAAGTTCTTCGATCGAGCTATCTTCACTGCCGATTGAAAAGTCTCACCCGTAGTCGGTAAATCTAGCACCAACAAAGGCTTTACCCCCCAAACCATCTGCAACTGCCTTGCCACATCCATGTGGGGTGTAACTGCTAAAATTGGCTGATGAGGCCGAAACTTAGAGATGCTCCGCGCCGATGAGCCAGTTTTAGTCAAAGTCATAATTGCTGCTGCTTCAAGCTGCGCAGCAATACTGGCTGCCGCCGAACTAATTGCATTGGGCACCGACTTTTTATTATCTTGAGGTGGACGACCCAAACGCTCTCGCTCAGTGCGGATGGCAATTTTTGCCATCATTTTAACGGCTTCTACTGGAAACTCCCCTACTGCTGTCTCGTTAGAAAGCATTACCGCATCGGTGCCATCAATAATGGCATTGGCTACATCCGAAATCTCTGCTCTAGTAGCCCGAGGGTTATTCACCATGCTATCTAGCATTTGAGTTGCCGTAATAATAGGAATCCCCAAACGATTAGCGGTAGCAATTAAGCGCTTTTGCAAAATAGGCACGTCTTCTGCCGGTAGCTCTACGCCCAAGTCTCCCCGTGCCACCATTACTCCATCACAGAGAGAAAGAACTTCTTCCATTTGCTCGATCGCCTCGTGTTTCTCGATTTTGGCAATCACCGGCACTTCTTTGCCAGCATTGCTAATCAGTTCCTTAATTTCCAGCACGTCAGCGGGATTCCGCACAAAGCTCAACGCCACCCAATCTACGCCCTGATCTAAGCCAAACATCAAATCTCGCCGATCCTTGTCAGTCATGGCTTTAATTGATAGATACACCCCTGGGAAATTCACCCCCTTGTTGTTAGAAAGTTTACCGCCCACTACCACCGTGCAATGCAGCGATTCGGTGGCTTGATCGATTTTATCTACAATCATTTCAACTTTGCCATCATCCAGCAAAATTGTTGCACCAGTGGGCACTTCAGTCGCCAATTTATCGTAGGTAACAGAGCTTTCAGTTTGGGTGCCAGGAATATCACGGCTGGTTAACAGGAACGGATCACCATTTTTCAGGACAATCGGACCATCGGCAAACTTGCCCAAACGAATTTTAGGCCCTTGCAAATCTTGCAGAATGCCTACGGGGCGCTCTAGCTCATGAGATACCTGCCGAATAGCCCGAATACTAGCTAAGTGGTCGTCATGAGTACCATGAGAAAAATTGAGGCGTAAGGTAGTAGCTCCAGCTAAAATAAGCTCCTTCAGCACCTCAGGACTGCTAGTGGCGGGTCCAATGGTAGCCACAATTTTAGTACGGCGTTGAAAGTCTGAAGATGGCATAAGTGTAGAAGGGGGCTAGAAAATGTATTGCTCTGGCAGTTTGGATGTTAACACAGAACGTAGTCCCCTCTTGATAGATGTGCTAGGATGTTCGATCTGACAAGCCCATCAGGGGTTTGGTACTGTGTAGATAGTTTCCAAATACATGCAATTTTAGGGAGTAGGATCGGTGGTTAGAGTTCTGCGGCTGGCAAACTTAACGGCAACTGAATTGAGCAAGCTCAAACGCCGATCGGAGGCTGATATTGGCGATGCTTTATCGGTGGCGCAAGAGGTGATTGGTCATATTCAACAGCGCGGTGACGAGGCGCTAATTGAGTATGTGCGCAAATTTGACTGTCCAACGGCTACTTTAGAAACCCTCAAAGTTACTGAAGCCGAGTTTGCAGCGGCACATAAATCGATCGATCCCACTATCCAAGCTGCAATTCACCAAGCCCACAAAAATATCCGCACCGTTCACGAGCGCCAAATGCCCGAGCAAGTCACTATGGCCGAAGTAGAGCCAGGGGTGTTTGCGGGTGAAAAGGTCACAGCGATCGAAAGTGCTGGTCTATACGTGCCACGAGGCAAAGGCGCGTTCCCCTCGGTAATGCTCATGCTGGCCGTTCCCGCCACCGTGGCTGGAGTTAAACGTATTTTGGTCTGCACACCCCCCGATAAAGAGGGCAACGTCGAGCCAGCTTCTTTGGTGGCAGCCCAGTTAGCCGGAGTCAAAGATATTTACAAACTAGGTGGTATCCAAGCAATTACCGCCATGGCACTAGGTACTCCCACCGTTCCTAAGGTCAGCAAAATCACCGGCCCTTGTAACACCTACGGTTCGGCGGCTAAACGCTTGCTGTTTGGCAAGGTAGATGTGGGTTTACCCGCAGGTCCGAGTGAATCGGTAATTTTAGCTGACCAATACACTAACCCCCACATCGCGGCGATGGATTTATTGATCGAAGCCGAGCACGGTCCTGATTCGGCAGCGGTGATGGTCACGCATAGCGCTGAGCTGGCCGAGAAAGTAGTGGCTTTGATACCTGAATACCTTAAAGATCTGCCCCAGTGGCGACGAGACTTTTGTGAAACGGGCTTGGCTAACTATGGTGGCATTGTGTTGACCGATAGTTTGGAACAGTCGATCGAGTTCGTCAATGAATACGCCCCAGAACACTTAGAGGTTTTAGTCAAAGATCCTTGGAGCGTGTTGGGTGCCCTCGAACATGTGGGTGAAATTCTGTTGGGTGAAAATACCCCAATTACTTTAGGTAACTATTGTTTGGGAGTAAATGCAATTTTACCAACTGGTGGTTTTGCGAAGTCTTTCTCGGCGGTGTCGGTGCATGACTTTTTAAAACGAACTGGGATTGGTTATGTGACTAGGAGCGGGTTCGATCGGCTGAAGCATACGGCTCAAACTTTGGCGGAGTATGAAGGTTTCCCTGCTCACGCTCAGGCAGTGAAGAAGCGCGAAGCTTTTTTGGATTAGATTGAATGTCGATCGAGCATTTCAAAATATTTATAGATGCTCGATTTCCCCAGAAAAACTAACAATTGCCCTAGGTGCGACAAATGGAAAATCTGCTAGATTTTTTTAGGAAACAAATGGCTGCCTTTGAGGGAGCGGCAAATCCATCAAAGGCAATTGCCAGTGGCTACTATATTCCAGAACCTGGCAAATCAGTTTCAGATTTGATTGCGGCTAGGATTGCACTGCGTCCGACTTCCACCCATTTGATTTTGGGTGGTATTGGCTCGGGAAAAACCACTCAGCTCTTATTAGGGCGCGATCGAATCGATGAATTATTGGAGAATGCCTACGTTAGATATATCGATGTAAGTCTATCCACGGATATCTCTAAAATTGCTCCAGGAGTTTTAGTTGCTATTGTTGGTGTAACACTGACAAATTTAATGAAGGATAGTGAAGATAATTCAGTCAAGAAAGACATTGAGCGTATCCAAAACATTGCTTATGGATATACGGAGACAAATGAAATCCTTAAGTCAAATCGTGATCAACTGGCTGGATTAAATGAACTCTATCGATCAATGCTAGAATCCGACCGTTATTCAAAGACAACAAAAACATTTAAGCATCACCCAGGAATTCTCTCACCTGTATCGAAGCAACAGAGTAATGAACTAATAAGTGCTGTTAGAAAGCTTTACGAGGCAGTGAAAAAAAAGCATAAATACATTGTGTTTTTATTCGATGGACTAGATCGATTAGATGATAGCCAATCTTTCTCACAGATGATCGCTAGTGATATGAATGAGTTGTCAGCGATTGGCATCGGTAGCATCGCAGTTGGCTCTGTTCGCATAATGTACGAAGAGTTTATCAGAGATAACTTAGAGCAATCAGTAGACTATTTTGAGTACAAATCTTGTTGGGATGTTGAAAATGATCCTAGTGCTTATGCTTTTTTTGAGTCTATTCTTAAGCAGCGAGCCACTGAAGGATTTATAGAGTCAGATGCGATTGACGCTATCATTAGGTATTCTGGCGGTATACTACGAGACTTGATTAATATCACTCAGGCATCGATCGAAGAAGCATACCTCATCGGTGATGAAAACTTAAAGTTGATCCATGTAAATAAGGCAGCCGAAACATTTGGAAGAGGCAAGTTATTAGGATTAACAAAATCAGATATTGACATTCTACAGGAGTTTGCAAATGGTAGATTATTACCTCCATCAAGCGATGCTGAAATCAAGTTGCTAATTACCAGAAGAATAATTGAATACATCTATCCAGAGAGAAGATGCACTGTTCATCCAGCCTTACTGCCAATGTTATCACTTGCCATGGCTTAAATTATGATATCTAAAAAAATTACGGTTCAGGAAATATTGTCAAACATCAGGGTGCAGCCGAATAGAAATACTTGGTCTGTGTTAGTTATTAATAATGATGATATCGCTGAGGTTCTAGAGGAATTAATAGACGGAATTGAAATTTTTGTAGATAGCAGTGTAGAAAGTATTAATGTAGAAGAGAAAATAGATAGCTTTAATATAGAAAATATTCATAATATATTTAATCTTGATATTAACTATTTCCTTCTCTGGGGTTTCGATAACTGGGCTGACTCTCAATGGCAACAATTGGATTACCTGAGAAGTAGTCTGGATTATGAAAAACGTTGTGGCTTGCTAATTGTGTCTCAGGAATCAGTAGCGAAAATGGTTACTCATGCTCCAAATTTTTCTAGTTGGATAGATGGTAAAATATTTAATCTCGTTCTTGGTGCTGAAATACTCACTCCTGAAGAGTGCGAATCGAGATTAGTAGCATTGCGTGAATGGACTGGATTATCTGATAATGAAGTTATAAAAAAAGCAGAGATTCATCAACTTCCATATGATCCAGAATATGGCGAATGGCTGATTTTACTAGGGCGAGGTGACTTGATTGCAAGATAAAGCAAACTGGCTAAACATGTGTTTGGAAATCGAAAATCGAATATCCCAGCCATCTTTACTGAAAATAGAAAAGCCTGAAAAACTATACCAGTCTACGAAATTGTTCCAAAAACTCATCAGTATTTTGGAAGTTGCTTTTGAGCAAGGCATACTGAAAACCGAACCACATATTATCCGTAGCCTAGTAAAACTTGACAAAGGTAACGAATTTAAAATAGAAGGTGGAGTCAATGGAGCCAAGAATTTCAAAAGAATAAAAAATCTTGATTCTCCAAACTATCTTGAGCGAGTTGATGGATGCTGGTTTGATTTCTCAATCATAGGTATACAAAGTAAGCAATCTATAGAGATAATCGGATTTAATTTCGAGATCAGATTTCCTGACCATGTACCAGTTAAGTTCTTGAGATTTGACCTCAATCTACCTGGACATGCTAACGAAAATTTGGGGATGAGATTCCATCTTCACCCTGGCTATGATGACTTTAAAATTCACGCAAATCCTATGTCACCGATCGAAATCCTTAATTTGTTTTTGTACGACTTCGATATTCCAGAAAAGCAACGCAACTCAGCAACACCGCTGACCCAATAATTATTGTTCATAACCCAAGAATAGCAAGCTTGCGCTAAAATGTCTGGGTTGCGATCGAACTTAAAAACTATGACCCGAGCCATTATTGAGACAGACAAAGGCACCATCAACATTCAATTCTTTGATGCTGATGCTCCTAACACCGTCAAAAACTTCACAGACCTTTCCAACAAAGGCTTTTACGATGGATTAATTTTTCATCGGGTAATCCCTAACTTTATGGTACAAGGCGGCTGCCCTCAAGGCAGTGGCACCGGCGGCCCTGGTTATAAAATTAACTGTGAACTGAACAAAAACAAGCATGAAGCAGGCAGCCTCTCGATGGCTCATGCTGGCCCAAATACCGGCGGTAGCCAATTTTTCATCTGCCACTCTCCTCAAGGGCACTTAGATGGAGTTCATACTGTATTTGGTAAAACCCCAGATATGAGTGTGGTTAATGCCATCCAAAAGGGTGACAAAATTATCTCGATTAAAATCGAGCCAGACGCTTAGAACGAGAGCAATCACGTTCTCTCTTGCTCTCTCTCTGATAGGAGAGGCAGCAAGAGATCAAAAATTATTTATCTTCATCACAAATTCATGAAACTACCACAAAAAATCATGCTGCTCGGCGCAGGAGAATTGGGCAAGGAATTTGTTATAGCTGCCCAACGGCTGGGATTATATGTGGTGGCAGTCGATCGATATCCTAACGCCCCAGCCATGCAGGTTGCTGATGATAGCGCGGTTATTTCGATGTTAAACGGCGATGATTTAGAGCGAGTAGTGCAAGAATTTCAGCCCGATATCATTGTGCCGGAGATTGAGGCGATTCGGACAGAGAAGCTGCAAGAGTTTGAAGATCGGGGCATTACGGTGATTCCAACAGCCAAGGCCACCGACTACACCATGAACCGCGATCGAATTAGAGAGTTAGCTAACAAAAAATTAGGAGTACGCACGGCGCGATATGCTTATGCCACCAGCTTAGAAGAATTAATTACCAACTCCACAACCATTGGTTTTCCCAACGTGGTCAAACCAGTGATGTCTTCTTCTGGCAAGGGGCAATCGACTGTCCACAGTGCTGCCGAGGTAGAAAAAGCATGGCAATATGCTCTAGCAGGGTCACGGGGCGATAGCCCCAAGGTGATTGTGGAAGAATTCATTAACTTCCAGTTAGAAATTACTTTGTTAACCATTAAGCAACGCCAAGCTCCCACGATTTTTTGTGAGCCGATCGGGCATCGCCAAGAGCGCGGTGACTACCAAGAATCTTGGCAGCCAGCGGTGTTGACTGGGGAGCAGTTGCAGCAGGCGCAATCGATCGCCACCAAAGTAACCGATGCTTTGGGCGGTGCCGGGATTTTTGGGGTGGAATTTTTTGTGACCAAGGATGAGGTGATTTTCTCAGAGCTATCGCCACGCCCTCATGATACCGGCATGGTAACTTTGATTTCGCAGAATTTGAATGAATTTGAGTTACACCTCAGAGCCATTTTGGGTCTACCGATTCCGGTGATTCGCCAAACGGGTTGCTCGGCCAGCGCCGTGATTTTAGCTACTGAGAACTCTACGAGTATTTCCTACAGCGGAGTAGAGCAAGCTTTAGCCGTGGCCGATGTAGATATTAAACTTTTTGGGAAGCCCGACAGTCGCCCTTATCGGCGGATGGGAGTGGCTTTGGCACAGGGAGAGTCGATCGAGGAAGCCCGCAGTAAGGCCACGATAGCGGCTAGTTTGGTTTTGATCGACTAGAAAACCCTGATGCTACAGCAGTCTAATCACCAATTCCAAAGCGGCCAGCTAAATCGGGGGTAAAGGGCAAAATGGTGGCAATCATCAGAAACAGCGCCAATAGAGTTATTGCGGCTCTGGTGTCATCTGGTTCAGAAAGCTCGTCTAGAGAAGGTTTTTCTAGACCTCTTTGTAAAAAGCCAACCAGTAAAGCCCAGTAAAGAATCACTGAGTTATTTGGATTAGTGAAGGAAACGATCGCCAGCAAAATGAGCGTCGCTACTGTAGTCCGCTGGGCAATCTTACGACCATAAATGGCCTGGACAATTCTGCCCCCATCCAACTGTCCCGCAGGCATCAAGTTCAAGGCCGTAATCACTAATCCCAGCCAGCCAATGATTACCAAAGGATGAATATTTACTAAATCTTTGTGAATCTGTGCTCCTAGAATCACCTTGGCGATCGAGCCAACCAAAATAGAACTCTGGAAAAACTGGGAAGGAATCTCTAGTCCACCAGTGGGTTTCGATAATACCAAGCCAGCCAAGAGCAAGACCAAGGAAGTAATCCCGCCCGCAGCGGAGCCAGCGATCGAAATATCAAACAAAGTACTGCGGTTCGGCAACACATCTGCAAAGCGGGTAATGGCACCAAAAGCTCCAATTTGAGCTGTTGGTAAAAAGCTCGGCCAAGATAGCTTGATTTGCTTAGCCTTGGCCACAAACCAGTGACCTGCTTCGTGTGCCAACAAAATTGTCCACAGACCCAGAGCCAATGGGACAACCTGTGGCCACTTGGGTAAGTTGTTGTAAAAATCGAAGCCCAAAAATACTCCAGCGGTTTCGAGAGTGCTGGCAATGGTCGCTAACAACAGCACCACAGCCAAGACTTTCTGTGCCACGGTCATTTGCAACATGTCACCCGCCGTTGGCATCACCAATACTACCGGACGTTCTTCCGGGCCTTCAAT